>NZ_JBWKVH010000009.1:0-231253 GCF_059421605.1 Cupriavidus sp. GW821-FHT02F09 | reverse complement strand
TCGACTTGCATGTGTAAGGCATGCCGCCAGCGTTCAATCTGAGCCAGGATCAAACTCTTCAGTTTAATACCTGTGTGATCCTTCGGTTTCCCTATGGATCTCGCTCTTTCGAGCGGTCGCTCACTCTCAGAAAACTGACTGGCTACGTCCGCGATTTGCACCCCGGACATAACCAACATGTTTTACTGTGCGAGCACTTTATAACTTGTAAGCTAAAAGACCGAAGTCTTCCGCATCCGCTATCAAGCGCCCACACTTATCGGTTGTTTGTTTGTTAAAGAACTGGTCGCGGTTCGCTTTGCTCACCGCGTCGCTGCGTTTGCTGCAGCAGAGAAACGAGATTATGAAGCGTGATCATCGTTTCGTCAACAGGTTTTTTTCCTTCAGCTCGCTGCGCCGTGCGCGCCGCCAACCACCCCTGCCAACCCCGCAACCCTTGTCCCGTCTGCTTTGCAGCGGTGTTTCGTGTTGCGAGGGGGCGAATCATAGGGGACCCCCTCGGCCTTGGCAAGCGTTTTCTTGAATTTGTTCAGAACGGTCTGTGACACGGTGATGAAGCAGGCTTCCATGCCCCTGCGCAGGGTCGCGCGGCTGCTACCTCTATCTATTAGAATCGACGGATGCCTGACCTTCCTATCTACCAGCCATCGCACCAGCCGGCGGATATGCCCCGGTATCTGGACGCGCAAGCGCTGGCAGCAGCACTTTCACGCCCGATTGTCTTTGTCGACCTGGAAACGACGGGCGCCGACGGCACCCGCGACCGTATTACCGAGATTGGCGTCGTGGAAGTGGGACCGGACGGTATTGTCGAATGGGACACCCTGATAGACCCGGGCATTGGCATCCCGCCCTTTATCCAGCAACTGACCGGAATCACTGACGACATGGTGCGCGGTCGGCCAAGCTTTGAGTCACTGGCGGAAACGCTCGCGGAGCGGCTGCAAGGCAAGCTCTTCGTGGCGCACAATGCACGTTTCGACTATGGCTTCCTCAAGAATGAGTTCCGCCGTGTCGGCGTCACCTTTCGCGCCGATGTCCTGTGCACGTTACGGCTCTCGCGCTCGCTGTTTCCCTCGGCCGCGCGCCACGGGCTGGATGCGCTGATCGCCCGGTTCGAGTTGCAACCCAAGGGCCGGCACCGGGCTCTCGCCGATGCCGAACTGTTGTGGCAATTCTGGCAGAAGGTCCACGAGCTCTACACGATGGACCTGGTCGAATCCGCAGTGCAGTCGCTGATCAAGCGGGCGAGCCTGCCCGCCGGGCTCGAAGAAACCGCACTGGACGACGTTCCCGACACCCCTGGCGTCTATCTCTTTTATGGCGACCAGGACATGCCTCTCTATATAGGGAAGAGCATCCACCTGCGCCAACGCATTGGCGCGCATTTCTCCGGCGATCATCGTGCCGCCCTGGAAATGCGGCTGGCGCGCGCGGTGCGCCACGTCGAATGGCGCGAGACTGGCGGTGAGGCTGGCGCACTGCTGCTGGAAGCGCACCTGATCAAGACGATGCAGCCGCTGCACAACCAGATGCTGCGCCAGAATGCAGGACTCTACGCGTGGGAACTGCCCCCCGGGCTGAGCGCGCCGATACTGCGCTCGGATCGCCACACCGATTTCAGCCGGCACCCTAATCTATATGGCGCCTTTCCCAGCCGGGCCAGCGCCCAGGCCCGGCTGGCAGAACTGGCCCAAACCCATCAGCTCTGCCAGGTCGCCCTCGCCCTGGAGAAAACCGCGCGGCGCGGCCTGCCCTGCTTCGCGCGTCAACTGCACCGCTGCCTGGGCGCGTGCACCGGCGACGAGTCCCTCGCAGCTCACCGCGAACGGGCGGTCACCGCATTGGCCAACCTGGCGATCCAGCCCTGGCCGTTCGCGGGTGCAGTGGCATGGCGCGAGCAGCACGGCGCCAAGGCGTGGTGGCATGTCCTGGAAGACTGGTGCTACCTGGGCTCGGTACCCACGCTGGAGGAGGCGCCAAGCTTGCTGTCCTCGCCCGCGCGCTTTGACCTGGACACCTATCAGATCCTGGCGCCACGGCTGCCGGCCTTGCTCGCCGCTGCCGTTCCGCTGGAAGCGGTGCGGCGATTCGAGCTGCAACCACCGGACGCGCCCCGGTCGAAAGCACAGCCGCAGACTGCATCGCCCACCCCGGCGCCCCACCGGCGCAAGCCACCAAGCCCAGACCAACAGACCTTGTCTTTCTTCGACCGCTAGGCGAGGCGACTGCTGACCAGCTAGCCCACAGATCACAAACGGTATACCAAATACCTCACAACTCGCGCACCGCCAAGGTGCGCGACGTCTAGCAATCCCTTCCCATGAGCCGCGAGTTTGTGCCGAAACCTGCTGCATTGCACCAGAACACGGCGAATTGCGGGCGCTCGAACATTTGCCTTGCTCTCGGCAATTCAATGAATATAGTATACCGATTCTAACGAAAAGCCCGATTCACCCCCAACCCTGGCGCCATAGCAACGGCCCCCACAATACGGAGCGAATGCGTGACGCGGCAAGACACAGCAAGCACCGACACCCAGCCGCCAGAGACGTGCTTCCTGCCAGTGTGGGAAGCCGCGGCGCTATTGGCCAAAGGCGACGCCAGCGCGCAGAACCTGGTGAACTGGTGCGAGGCAGCCTATGCCGCCTCGCATCGGGAGATCAACGCCCTCATCCTGGCGGATTTCACCGCCGCGCGCGCAGCAGCCGAGGCCAGCGACCAACGCCGGCGCCGCGGGGAGCCGCTTGGCTTGCTGGACGGTATTCCCTTCTCCATCAAGGAATCCTTCGACGTGGCAGGCTGGCCCACCACGTGCGGCAACCCGGCGCAGCGCCACAACATTGCCGCCAGCGACTCGGCCGTGGTCGAGCGCCTGCGCGCGGCCGGCGCGGTCCTGCTTGGCAAGACCAACGTGCCGATCGGGCTGCGCGACTGGCAAAGCTACAACGCCATCTACGGCACCACCCGCAACCCGCGCGACCTCAGCCGCACCCCGGGCGGTTCGTCCGGCGGCAGCGCCGCAGCGGTCTGCGCGGGCATGAGCTTCTTTGACGTGGGCTCCGACATCGGCTCGTCGCTGCGCAACCCGGCGCACTACTGCGGCGTGTTCTCGCACAAGAGCAGCCACGGACTGGTGCCGCTGCGCGGCCATGGCATCGGCCACGGCTACGGCGAGCAGGACATCAACGTGGCGGGGCCGCTGGCGCGCAGCGCGCACGACCTGGAACTGCTGCTGCGAGCGCTGGCTGGCCCGGACGGCATTGAAGCGCAGGCCTATCGCCTGACGCTGCCGCCCTGCGACAAGCGCGCGCTTGCCGACTTCCGCGTCGCCGTGCTGCCGAGCCATCCGCTGTGCGAGGCGGACGGGGAAGTCAGCGACGAAATCGAAAAGCTCGGCCGCTGGCTGGAGGGACAAGGCGCCCAGGTACGCTGGAACGCGCGCCCGGACTTCGATGCCTCGGCTCTCTGGCACACCTACGTGCTGATGCTGCGGGCTACCACGTCGATCCATATGGATGATGCTGGCTTCGATGCCGTGCTGGCCCGCGCCGCAGGCGCCGCGCCCGACGACCACGGCTACGCCACGCTGCAATTCACCGGCGCCGCCATCCGGCACCGGCAATGGCTGCAGTTGCAGCAAGCCCGGGCCACCTTCGCGCAGGCTTGGCAGCGCTTTTTTGGCGAGGTTGACGTGTTGCTGTGCCCGGCAGCCGCGACCACCGCCTTTGTGCTGGATGAAGCCGGCGAGCCGTGGCAGCGCATGCTCCAGGTCAATGGCCGGGCGCAACCGCTCACCAGCCAGTTGTTCTGGGCCGGGCACTCCGGCCTGTGCGGCCTGCCCTCGACGGTAGCGCCGATCGGCCCGGGCCGCAGTGGCCTGCCGGTGGGCGTGCAGATCGTCGCCGGAAGGTTCGAGGACCTGACCGCATTGCGCTTTGCCCAGTTGCTGGAAGCCGCGGGTTTTGCCTTCCGGCCACCGCCGGCCTCGGCTCAGTCCCAATCCCAATCCCGGTCCGACCCGGTGTAACGCGCACCGGCGCCAAAAAAACCAGCGCACCGCCCCCGAAGCAAAGACACGAAGGAGAGATCATGTTCACCTGGTTCAAGGATTTATCGACAATGGAGCGCAAGGGGTTTTACGGCGCGTTCCTCGGTCATGCGGTCGACGTGTTCGACTTCATGATCTATTCCTTCCTGATTTCAACGTTGCTCACCCAGTGGGGCATGAGCAAATCGGCCGCCGGCGCCATTGTCACCTGGACCTTGGTGTCCTCACTGGTGGGCGCCATCGGTGCGGGCGTCCTGGCTGACCGCTATGGCCGGGTGCGCGTGTTGCGCTGGACCATCGTGGTGTTCGCCGTTGCCTGCTTCCTGTGCGGGCTGGCCAACACCCCCGAGCAACTGCTGGCCTTTCGCATGCTCCAGGGCCTGGGCTTCGGCGGCGAATCCTCGCTGTGCATGGTGCTGGTGACGGAAATGATCCGCAACCCGGCGCACCGCGGCAAATACTCCGGCTTCACCGCCAGCAGCTACTCCTTCGGCTGGGGCGCGGCGGCCATTGCCTACGCCATCACCTTCAGCATCTTCCCGGCCGAAACCGCCTGGCGCGTCTGCTTCTTCATGGGCATCCTGCCGGCGCTGGTGGTGATCTACCTGCGCCGCAACCTGGAGGAGCCGGAAGTTTTCACCAAGAGCCAGGCCGAACGCGCCGCCGGTGGCGCCGGCAGCGGGCCCACCGCCTGGCAGCAGCTGGCGCGGCTCGGCCGCAGGCCGCTGCTGGGCAAGACCGTGCTGTGCAGCCTGCTGTCGGGCGGCATGCTGGGCGCCTACTATGCGATTGCCACCTGGCTGCCGACGTTCCTCAAGACCGAGCGCGGGCTGTCGGTGTTCGGCACCAGCTCCTATCTGGCGATGACGATCGTTGGCTCGCTGGTGGGCTATGTGGCCGGCGCCTATGCCACCGACCGTTGGGGCCGCCGCCTGACCTATATCGCCTTTGCCGCCGGCGCCTTTGTCATGGCGCTGGTCTATATGGTGATCCCGGTATCGAACACGTCGATGCTGTTCCTGGGCTTCCCGCTGGGCGTGCTGATGCAGGGCGTCTTCGCCGGCATCGGCGCCACCATCTCGGAGTCTTACCCCAATGACATCCGCGCCACGGGTTATGGCGTCTCGTACAACGTCGGGCGCGTGATCGGCTCGCTCTTTCCGCTGACGGTAGGCTGGCTCAGCACCGGCCGCACCTCGCTGCCACTGGCGATCGCCATCGTGGCCGGCGTCGGCTACATGATGGTGATGGGCGCCGCCTTGCTGCTGCCGGAAACCAAGGGCATGGACCTGGGCCAGGCCGGCGGCGATGACGACGGCGCGCACGAGCTGTCCCGGGATGCCAACAAGGCCGTGCTGGCGCCGACTGTGGGCAAGCCCGCATAAGGCGCCTGCGGCCGCTTGCGGCGAGGCCGGCGGCTAGGCTAGGCTGCACGGAGGGAGCATGCCTGCTCCCCCTGGAGTCGCCATGTCTGTCGTTCGCCGTCTCTCCATCTCCCCTCGCCTTTGGTTGACCCCACTCGCCGCCATCGCCCTGGGCGGCTGCGCAAGCGTCGAGCAATCCGCCATGCAGCGCATCCTGGATTCGTGGCAAGCCGCCCCGATCGAACAAGCCAAGGCACAGTGGGGCCCGCCGCAATCCGTGCAGGCCGTGCCGGGCGGCACCGCCTACTTGTGGACCGAGGAGGTGCCACCAGCGCGTGCGCCGGGCGGCGGCCCGCGCGATGCGCGCGCGCCCACGTCACCGGAGCCCCTGCTGGTGCCCGGCCTGTGCCATCGCCGCCTGATCGCTGGTCCCACTGGCCTGGTGATCGGTGGCGACTGGTCCGGCAACGCGTGCTGTGTCACCACCGCGCTAGGCCGCTGCAGCGGGCTGGTCAGGACCAGCACCAGCCCCTGATCGCACCGGCCACCGCGCCACTCACCGAATTGGTGCACATCGCGCGTCGAAGCAGGGGATCATGCACCAGTGCCACTCAGGGGCTTGCCACGATCCGGCGCATTTGGGGCGCGGCGTTCACCGCTGCCGTTGGCACACCTCTTGCTGAACAAACTATCGAGTAGAAGCGGTTAGCGCCGATGCGCCTCCCCCAGTGGGCAGGCGCATGCCGGCGCGGGACATTGCTCTCGCGACCATCCGGTCGCACGCCTGGCTGACTCGCATCGCGAGGCATCCGGGCGTTTGGATCCGGCCACCAGGCCGGGCACGAGAGAAAAGAGAGCGCCCACGATGTCCCCCATCTTCACGCCCTTATTCCATTTCGCGGACACATCTGCCGGCCATGGCGCCGCTTGCGTCCCGCGTCGTCGCCCGCCTGTCGCCGTGCCCATCCTGGTTTCCCCCGCAAACATCCGCACAGGAGCCCCCATGAAGACGCCTTCCCCATTGCGCCGCCTGTTGATTACCGGCGCCTGCGCCGCGCTGACGCTCGCCGCCATCCCCGCCCCCGCGCTAGCTGCCGATAAGGTGACGTTCCTCACCTCCTGGTATGCCCAGGCGGAGCATGGCGGCTTTTATCAGGCGGTAGCGAAAGGCATCTACAAGAAGTACGACCTCGATGTCACCGTGCGCATGGGCGGCCCGCAGGTCAATGGCATGCAGATCCTCACCAGCGGCCAGGCCGATTTCCTGATGGGCTATGACCTGCAGGTGCTCAAGAGCGTGGAGCAAGGCGTGCCGGTGACCACCGTGGCAACCTCCTTCCAGACCGACCTGCAAGGCATGATGACCCACGAGGACGTCAAGAGCCTGGCCGACCTGAAGAGCCGCACGGTGCTGGTCTCCACCTCGGGACGCACCACCTGGTGGCCGTGGCTCAAGGGCAAGTACAAGCTGGAGGAATCGCAGTCGCGCGTCTACACCTTCAACCTGCAGCCCTTCTTTGCCGATCCGCAATCGGCCCAGCAGGCGTATGCCTCTTCCGAAGTGTTCTCGGCCAGCAAGGCCGGTGCCAAGACGCGCTTCTTCCTGTTCGCCGACGATGGCTATCCGCCCTACGGCACCACCATCGTCGCCATGCAAAAGATGGTCAAGGAGAAGCCGGACGTGGTCGCGCGCTTCGTCAAGGCGAGCATGGAAGGCTGGAAGAGCTACCTGGCGGACCCCGCCCCGGCCAATGCGCTGATCAAGCAGGAAAACCCCAACATGAAGGACGACCAGCTCGCCTGGGGCGTGGACAAACTCAAGGAGTACCACATGGTCGGCGGTGGCGATGCGGCCCGCTACGGCATCGGCGTGATGACCGATGCACGCTGGCAGAAGACGCGCGACTTCATGGTGGGGGCCGGGCTGCTCAAGGCCGATACCGACTGGAAACAAGCCTACACCACGCAGTTCGTGAAAGACCTGAAGGTCATGCCCTGAAGCGCGCAGCTTCACCGTTCAAGCTCAACCCCATACAAGGATATTTGACATGCTGGTCACCCAACAGCCCGTATTGCGCCGTTTCTGGTATGCCCTGATGCCGATCTCGATGCTCGACGACGGCCCCAAGCCCTTTACCCTGCTGGGGGAGAACCTGGTGCTTTGGAAAGGCATCGACGGCAAGCCCGCGGCGCTGCAGGACCGCTGCTGCCACCGCACCGCACGCCTGTCCAAGGGCTGGGTCAACGAGCGCGGCGACATCGTTTGCGGCTACCACGGCTGGGAATACAACTGCTCGGGCAGCTGCGTGCGGATTCCGCAGGCGCCGGACAACGCCATTCCTTCTGGCGCGAAGGTGCAGGCCTATCACGTGCAAGAGAAATACGGCTACGTGTGGGTGGCGCTGGACGATCCGCTGCAGCCCATCCCCGATTTCCCCGAGGATGGCGACCCCACCTACCGCCGCATCTTCCAGTTCTACGAGAAGTGGAACACCAGCTCGCTGCGCGTGATGGAGAACGCCTTCGACAACTCGCACTTCAGCTTCGTGCACCGCGCCAACTTTGGTTTGTCCGAGCAGCCCAAGCCGCAGAAGTACGAGCTGCAGCAGCGCGAGTGGGGCTTCGAGGCGGAGACGCTGGTGCCGATCCGCAATATCGAGGCGGGCCACCGTGTTACCGGCACCACCGAGCCGATCACGCATCGCCATATGTTCAACCGCTGGGATCTGCCGTTCACGCGCCGCTTCGGCTGCACCTATCCGGCCAGCGGGCGCCATCACATCATCTACAACTGCGCCACGCCGATCGACGACAAGAGCGTGATGCTGTCGCAATGGCTGTACCGCAATGACAGCGAGGAAGACTGCTCGACCCAGGAGCTGATCGACTGGGACGCGCCCATCGTCGCCGAGGACCGCGACATCCTGGAAGCCACCGACTACGACGCCTGCGTGGACACGCGCCGCCGCGTTGAATTCCATATGGAATCCGACAAACCCGGCTTGCTGATGCGCAAGATGCTGATGGAACTGTTCACCCGGCATGGCGAGAAGGAGACCTTCCGCATTCCCGTGGTTCGCGCTTAGGCCGGACTTCGGATAGTCCCCGAACCATTCCATACGGAGACAGCCATGAGCGTCCTCTTTCGCAGTGCCACGCAAGCCCGCGCTGCAGCCCCGAGCCCCGGCGGCCTTGCGCCCAACGCCGACGGCGAGCCCGCTGGCACCAGCCGGCGCGATGCCGACGCGCCGCTGCTGTTCGCCAACCAGGTCGAGAAGACCTATCCCAACGGCACCGTGGCGCTGGAGCGCGTCAAGCTGGCGATCAAGCCCGGCGAGTTCGTCTCGCTGCTGGGGCCGTCCGGCTGCGGCAAGAGCACCTTGCTCAAGCTGTTTGCCGGATTGGAGGCGCCGTCGGCGGGCCATATGCGCTGGTGGGGCAACCCCGCCCTTCCGAGCGGAACGAACGCCGGAACGAACGGCGCCACCAACAGCGCAGGCCGCACGCTGGCGATGGTGTTCCAGGAGGCCACGCTGATGCCGTGGGCACGCGTGGCCGACAACGTGCGGCTGCCGCTGGACCTCGCCCGCATGCCGCGCGCCGACGCCGACGAACGCGTGCGGCGCGCGCTGGCGCTGGTGGGGCTGGGCCGCTTCGCCGCGGTCTATCCGCGTGAGCTGTCGGGTGGCATGCAGATGCGCGTGTCGATCGCGCGGGCGCTGGCGACCAACCCGGACCTGCTGCTGATGGACGAGCCCTTCGGCGCGCTCGACGAGTTCACCCGCAACAAGCTCGACGCCGACCTGCGCGCGCTCTGGGCCGAGCGCGGCCTGACAGTGGTCTTCGTCACCCACAGCATCTATGAGGCGGTCTACCTGTCGAGCCGCGTGGTGGTAATGGCGGCGCGGCCGGGCCGCGTAATTGCCGACGTGGCCATCGAGGGCCCCGAAGTCCGCGATGAGGCCTTCCGTGTTTCGCCCGCCTTCATGCAGTACTGCGCGCAGTTGTCGGCGCTGCTCGCGCAGGCCAACACCGGCGTCGACCCCAACGAGCACTGAGCCCGGCAGCAGCATCGATCCCACAAACAACAAGGAGCCCCCATGAATCCCCCGCTACTGTCGCGCCCCGCCGTACAGCGCGTGGCCGCCCCGCTTGCCGTCGGCGTGCTGCTGTTGCTCGCCTGGCAGGCGACATGCACTGTGCTCGCCGTGCCCGCGTACCTGGTGCCCACGCCCACCGCCATCGGCCATGCGCTGGTGGAAGACTGGAGCCTGCTATGCGGCTCGCTATGGGTGACGCTGCGCATCACCATGCTGGCCTTTGCGCTGGCCGTGGTAGTTGGCACCGCCGCGGCGTTCATCTTCGTGCAGAGCCGCCTGATCGAAGCCAGCCTGTTTCCCTACGCGATCCTGCTGCAGGTCACGCCGGTGGTAGCGATCGCGCCGCTGATCATCATCTGGGTCAAGCAGCCGACGCTGGCGCTAGTGATCTGCGCCACCATGGTGGCCGTGTTCCCGATCATCTCCAACACGGTGCTGGGCCTGCGCAGCGTCAACCCCGGCTTGCTCAACCTGTTCCGCATCAACCGCGCGAGCCGCTGGGATACCTTGCGCCGCCTGCGCATTCCCAGCGCGCTGCCGTATTTTTTCGGTGGCCTGCGGATATCTTGCGGCCTCGCGCTGATCGGCGCGGTGGTAGCGGAATTCGTGGCGGGCACCGGCGGCACGGGCGCGGGGCTGGCTTACCAGATCCTGCAGGCGGGCTTCGCCCTCAATATCCCGCGCCTGTTCGCCGCGCTGTTCCTGATCACGCTGACCGGCGTCGCATTGTTCGGCGCCATGGTGGTGGTATCACGCATGGCACTGTCCCATTGGCACGAAAGCGAGCTGGCATGACGACCAACACCATCCTGATCCGCAATGCCACCGCCATCCTGACCGGCCTTCCTGGTAACGATAAGGGTGGGGGCGAGGGTGAAGGCGAACGCCATGCCGGCCCGGACCTGCGCGTGGCCGGCGGCACCATCGAGGCCATCGGCAAGCTGGCGCCGCGCCCCGGCGAACAAGTCATCGATGCCACCGACTGCGTGGTCTACCCGGCCTGGGTCAACACCCATCATCACCTGTTCCAGTCACTGCTCAAGGGCGATCCGCCGGGACTGAACCTGACGCTCACGCCGTGGCTCGGCGCTACGCCTTACCGCTTCCGCGCCGCCTTTGACGAAACCACCTTCCGGCTTGCCGCCCGCATCGGCCTGATCGAACTGGTGCGCAGCGGCTGCGGCACGGTGGCTGACCACAACTATCTCTACTATCCCGGCATGCCCTACGACAGCTCGGCCATCCTGTTCGAGGAAGCCGAGGCGCTGGGGCTGCGCTTTGTGCTGTGCCGCGGCGGCGCCACCCGCACGCGCCAGCTGGAGAGCGAACTGCCGCAGGCGTTGCGCCCCGAAACGCTCGACCAGTTCCTGAGTGATTGCGAACGGCTCACTGCGCGCTACCACCAGCCCGCGCCGGATGCGATGCGCCGCGTGGTGATGGCGCCCACCACGCCGCTCTACTCCATGTCGCCCGAGGAGTTGCGCACCTGCGCGCGCACCGCGCGCCGGCTTGGCATCCGGCTGCACAGCCATTTGTCGGAGACCGTGGAATACCAGAACGCCGCGCGAGACAAATACCAGACGACACCCGTGGCCTTCTGCGGCGAGCACGAGTGGCTGGGCCGCGACGTTTGGTTCGCCCATCTGGTAAAACTGGGCACGGACGAAATCCGCCAGCTCGGCGCAACCGGCACAGGTATCGCGCACTGCCCGCAGAGCAACGGCAGGCTGGGCAGCGGCATTGCGAACATCCCGGCGCTGGAAGCCGCTGGCGTGCCGGTGTCGATCGGGGTGGACGGCGCCGCCTCCAACGAAGCGGCCGACATGATTTCCGAAACGCATGCGGCGTGGCTGCTGCAGCGCGCGCGGCGAGGCCATGGCGCCCGCCCACGCGCCGAGGGTGGCGACCATGAGGGCGGCGCCGACGCCGCGCGTGTAGAAGACGTCGTGCGCTGGGGCACGGCGGGCGGCGCGGCGGTGCTTGGCCTGGATGCGGTGGGCACGTTGCAGCCGGGCAAGGCGGCCGACCTCGCCATCTACCGGCTCGACGACCCGCGCTGCTTTGGCCTGCACGATCCGGCCATCGCCCCCGTGGCCAGCGGTGGGCGGCCGGCTCTGCGCGCGCTGCTGGTGGCTGGCCGCGTGGTGGTGGAGCATGATGCGATTCCGGGGCTGGACCTTGGCGAGCTTGGCGCTGCCGCGCGCGACGCAGTGCTGCGCTTGCAGCAGCGCGCCGCATAGCCCGCGGCGCCACGTCGTTGATGCAGGAAGGCGCGAACCGGCAGCGGATTTTTTCTTGAGCCTGGCGCTCGTGGGGCTGATCGGCCTGCGGTTCGCCGAAACTGAGGCTTGATCCAGGCTAGCCGGGGCGCGGGCCGACGTACGCGGCACGCGGGCGGATCAGCTCGGCATCGGCACGCTGCTCCAGCGCGTGCGCGATCCAGCCGATGGAGCGGCCAAGCGCGAACATGCCGAAGGCCGCGCCGGGCGGCAGCCGCAGATGCCGGCGCAGCGCCACCAGTGCAAAATCGATCGATGGCCGCTGCCCCAGCAGCGCGAAAGCGTCGTCGATGATCGCTTGCCATTGCGGGTGATGCGGGAGTATCCGCGCCAGCAGGCCGGCGGCGCGGATGTCGCCGGCGGGGTAGAGATGATGGCCAAACCCCGGCAGGTTCTCGCCGCGGGCAAGCCGCTCGCGCAGCTTCGATGCGGGCGGCGCCTCGCCGAGCTCGTCCCAGAGAGCCTCCACGCGGGCGGTGGTCCCGCCATGCAGCCCACCGGTCAGCGCGGCCAGGCCCGCGACCACGGATGCGCGCAGGCTGGCGCCGGTGGACGCCACGCAGCGGGCCGTGAAGCTCGACGCGTTCAGCTCATGGTCCGCGCAGAGCACCAGCGCCATGCGGATCAGGTCCGCGCCTTCTTCGCCCACCTGCCAGGCGCTGGCGCATTGTCGATGGACCGGCGCGCTGGCGGGCGCCGTGTGCAGCAGGCAGGCCGCCAGCAGACGCACCAGCACGCCGCAGCCTTCGGCAAGGCGTTGCGGTGACCTTTGCCACTGCGCCGTGGGGTCGTCTTCGCTGGCTATGGTAAACAGCGGCAGCAGCGCCGCCTCGCTGCGGCGCCCGGAGAAGGCCGCCTGCATTGCCGCGAGGTGCGCCGGCGCAAGCGGCGCTGCGCCAAACGCCGCGTCCTGGGGGCACTGCCACAGCAATGCGGCCACCGCTTCCACGGTGTCCGACGCGGCCAACGCAACGGCATCCATGCCCCGGTAGTAGAGCCGCCCGTCCTCAATCAAGGTGATCCCCGATTCCAGCACCGGCAGACCCCAGCTCAGCGTGGCCTTGGCCACCTCGCGAGGCTTGCGGCCGCGCGTGCGCTGGCCAGCCAGGCGCGCAACGTCGTCGGCGAGATAGCGGCTTTCGCGGTGGGTTTCGCTATCGTGCGCGTGCAGCAAGCCACGGCTGACATAGGCATAGAGCGTCTGGCGGGACACGCCAAGCTGGGCGGCGGCTTCGGAGGAAGTCAGGTAGCGGGGCACGGGCGACGAAATCGATCGATAGGTTGATTAAGTTAATCAATATTGACTATTAAAACAAGGAGCCTATGCTGCAAAGCACGAATTCCCGACCCACCCCAACGGAGAACGCACCATGCCCGGCCCCGGAGAATCCATGCTTTCAGCCACGAGTCCCACGACAGCCGTCACCCCTTTCCTTGGTGAGATCTGGCGCAGCGTGCACGGGGACGCCGCGTGGCTCGAACACATTGCCGTGGCCGGCACCGGTCACTTGCCCGCGGTCTTCCCCGTCACCGCCCTGGCCACCGCCGCCGTCGGCGCAGCCGCCCTGGCCATTGCCGAGTTGATCCACCGGGCCTGCGGGCATGCGCCGCATGTCCAGGCAGATCAACGTCTCGCTTCGCTATGGTTCGGCACTTCGCTGCGGCCACAGGGCTGGGAACTGCCGCCGCAATGGGATCCCGTTGCCGGCGACTACCGGGCCAAGGACGGCTGGATCCGTCTTCACACCAACGCCCCACATCACCGCGACGCTGCCCTCGCCGTGCTTGGCGTGGCGGCGCAAGCGGACAAGGCCGCCGTTGCCCGGGCCGTATCCGGATGGGAAGCCAGCGCGCTGGAAGCCGCCATCGTCGAGAACGGCGGCTGCTCGGCGGCCATGCGCACCGAGGCCGAATGGGCAGTCCATCCGCAGGGGATCGCCGTCAACAGCGAACCGCTGATGCACTGGACGACGTGCGCTGCTGGGCCTCGGCCAGCCTGGGCCATCACCCCGGATCGCCCGTTGCGCGGCATCCGCGTGCTGGACCTGACCCGGATCCTGGCGGGTCCGGTGGCCACCCGCTTCCTGGCCGGCTTCGGCGCCGATGTGCTCCGCATCGACCCACCCGGCTGGGAAGAGCCAGGCACAGTGCCGGAAGTGGTGCTCGGCAAGCGCTGCGCCCGGCTCGACCTGAAGAGCGCGGCGGACCGGCAGGTGCTGGAGCAGTTGCTGAGCCAGGCCGACGTGATGGTGCACGGCTACCGTCCCGAAGCCCTGGCGCGGCTTGGACTGGACGCGCGGCGGCGCCGCGAGATCAATCCCGCGCTGGTGGATGTGTCGCTCGATGCCTATGGCTGGAGCGGGCCGTGGAAGGGCCGGCGCGGCTTCGACAGCCTGATCCAGATGAGCACCGGCATTGCCGATGCGGGCATGCGCGCCGCAGGCCTGGACCATCCCAAGCCGCTGCCGGTGCAGGCCATCGACCACGCGACCGGCTACCTGATGGCAACAGCGGCCATCCGCGGGCTGGCGCAGCGCCTGGCGACCGGCGCCGGCTGCGAGGTGCGGGCCTCGCTGGCGCGCACGGCGCATCTTTTGGTGACGGGCGCGCAAGACGAAGCATCCCTGTTCCCGCCTGAAGCCCCGGCGGACCTGGCAGAAACGATTGAAGCGACTGCCTGGGGACCTGCGCGACGGCTCAGGTCCCCAGCAACTGTGCAGGGTGCGCCAATGGTGTGGGACCGTCCAGCGGACAGGCTGGGCGCGTCGCTTGCGCAGTGGTCCCTAAACTAACTGCTGGCCTGTGGCCGACCTTGATATGGGCGTTGCCTTGCCTTGTCGGCCAGACTATACTTAGCCAACTGAATTAGCTAAGTCAGGATGACCACATGCTCACGATCAACATGCACGAGGCCAAAAGCCAATTGTCACGGCTAGTGGAGTCGCTGGAAAGCGGGGCGCAAGATGTCATTGTCATTGCGCGCAATGGCAAGGCCGCCGCCAAGCTGGTGCCCATCGGCGAGCCGGACGTTTCCAGGAGAATCGGCGGCGGGCTTGCGCTGCTCGGCCAGTTTCCGTCTGTCAGCCTGGAAGAATGGAATGCACTCGATGCAGACGTGGCATCGCTCTTTGAGAACGGGACAGAGAGTGACCACTCGTGAAGGTGCTGCTCGACACGCATATCGCTATCTGGGCGAGCCTGAACGATCCACGTCTGTCGGCCAAAGCCCGGTCGATGATCGCGGAGCCTTCCAATGAGATTTATGTGAGCGCTGCCAGCGTGTGGGAGATATCCATCAAGGCAGGGTTGGGAAAGCTGGACATGTTCAACGGTGGCCAAGCCGCCGCTGTTTTCCGCTTGTGCGGCTACAAACTCCTTGACGTCACTGCCGCCCACGCGGGTGCGATGGACAATCTGCCGGCCTTTGCCAACCACAAGGACCCATTCGATCGCATGCTGGTTGCACAAGCGCTGCAGGAGGCCATGGTGCTGCTCACCGACGATGCCAGGCTGCCGCAATACCACCCGATCCTGATCGTCGCCGCCTGAGCCCAGCCGCGCATCGGCCTTTTGCCACACCGGCCGATGCGTCAGGGCGCGCTTAGTCGATCTTCGCGCCCGAAGCCTTGATCACCTGTCCCCAGCGCTTCTGCTCGGCGGCAATGGTCTGGCCGAAGGCCTCCGGGCCTTGCCAGGCTGCCTCGGCGCCTTGCTGCTCCAGCTTGGCGCGAGTATCGGCTTCGCCCAGCACGGCCTGCAGCGCGCCAGACAACTTGGCCACCACCTCCTTGGGCGTGCCCGCGGGCGCCAGCATGCCGTAGAAGCCGACTACCTCGAAGTTCTTCAGCCCGGCCTCTTCCATGGTCGGCACGTCAGGCAAGGCGGGCGAGCGATGCTTGGACGTCACCGCCAGCGCGCGCACCTTGCCGGCCTTGATGTATTGCGTGAACAGCGGGATCGAGTCGGCCATCATCTGCGCCTGGCCGCCCATCACATCGGTCAGAGCCGGGGCGCTGCCCTTGTAGGGAATGTGGACGATAAACGTGCCGCTGGCCTGCTTGAACATCTCCGGCATCAGGTGGGAGATGCCGCCGTTGCCGCCCGAGGCAAAATTCAGCTTGCCGGGGTTGGCGCGCGCATAGCCAATGAATTCCTTGAGGTTGCGGGCCGGCACGTTGTTATTGACCACCATGACCAGCGGAATCAGCGCGGTGCGGGCCACCGGCGCAAAATCCCGCGGCATCACGTACGGCAGCTTGGGATAAAGCGCGCCATTGATGGCCATCTGGCCGGTATTGGCCAGCAGCAGCGTGTAGCCGTCCGGCGCGGCTTTGGCGACGGAATCCGAGCCGATGTTGCCGGCCGCGCCGGCCTTATAGTCCAGCACCACTGACTGCCCCAGGATCGGCTGCAGCTTTTCGGCGAGGAGGCGGGCGTGGGTGTCGACCGGGCCACCCGGCGGGAAGCCCACCACCAGGCGGATCGGCTTTTCCGGCCAGGCGGCAGCAGCGGGAGCCGCGCCCAGTGCCAGCGGCAGTGCGGCGCAGGCCAGCAGCATCGGCAAGCCGGGCAGGAATCGGTTATTTAATGTGTACTTCGCCATCAGGTCTTTTCTCCTCGTTTATATTGCGGCCTTGCGTTGTCGGCGTGCACCGGGGCGAGTCCTGGCCGGGCTCGTGGCCGGATACCCGCGAACACCCTTAATTGTGACGATTTTATTACATGGCGCCATGCTAGAAATCCCTGTGCAGGCTTATGATGCCCCTGCCCGGCCGCGCCATTGCGTCAGCCGCTTGCCGGCCTGGCGCGTTCAGATAACGGCTGGCCGCTGCGCGCCGGCCTCGCATCCGTGCCCGGGCATCAGCCAAGGAAAGCCAACGTGAAACCAACCAACCGAGCCGTCGTCCTGTTTTTGTGGGCGGCACTGTACTTTTGCTCCGGCTACATCTCGCACAAGCTCAACGGCCCGTTCTCCGCCACTGGCTATATCTGGCTGCCGGCCGGCGTGACCGTGGCCGCGTTCATGCTGACGCCGATGCCGCGCTGGCTGCCGGTAGGGCTGGCGTTCTTCGCCGCGCAGATGCTGCTGGGCTGGGTAGAGGGGCGCGACACGCTGCGCCTGATGCTGTTCTCGCTCGACGAGATCGGTTTTGCGGCAGTGGGCGTGGCGCTGGTCAGGCGCACGCACTTCTCGCTCGAAGGGCTGGCCTTCGTGCGCGGCTTGCTGATCGCCGGGGTGGTCAGCAGCGCAGCCAGCGCCGCGGTGGGCGCGGGCTGGTTCACGATCATGCAGGACGTGCCGTTCTGGCGCACCGCGCGCGTCTGGGCCGCGGCCGACCTGGTGGGCGTGCTGATCGTCACGCCGGTGCTGGCGGGCTGGTCGCGCTTTCGCGCCATGCGCTCAGGCGGCATGAGCGGCGGCGATTTCCTGTTCGGCCTCGGCGCGTTCGCCGCGCTGGTGCTGACCACCTTCTTTATCTTCGACAACAAGAGCCTGGGCCCGCTGCCTGCCGGCGTGGTGTTTGCGCTGACCTATATCCCCCTGTTCTTCGCGGCAGTGGTGACGCTGCTGTGGGGGGGCCGGGGCGGCTCCGTCGCAGTGGCGATCCTGGCGCTGTTCGTGCTGGTCAATACCGGCCAGGGCGATGGCCCGTTCGCCGAAAGCGCGGCCCACCATGGCCGCTCGCTGATGGAGGCCCAGCTATACCTGGCCGTGGCCGCCTTGCTGACGCTGCTGATCAGCACGCTGCGCACCAGCCGCGAGCAACTGCACCTGCAGTCGGCGCAGCGCCAGAACGATGTCAAGCTGGCACTCGCGGCCAGCGGCCAGCTGGTCTATTGCCTGGACCCGCGCAGTGGCACGCTGCGCTGGAGCGGCGACGTGGAGCGCTCGCTGGGGGTGCGAGAAGATACCTTCGGCAATCTCGACAATGTACTGGCTCACGTGCATGCCGACGACCGGTCCCGGGTGCGCGACCGCTGGCTGCGCGAGAGCGACGGCGACGGGGGTGGCGCAGCCCGCACCGACCTGCTCTTTCGCCTGATGCTGCCCGCGGGCGACTGCACCATGGTCCTGGATATGAGCAGCCCGCTGCTGGACGGCGACGAAACCGTGGCGGTCATTGCCGGCGCATGGCGCCTGCAAGGCGCGGCTGTGATCGAGGAGCGCGACGCAGCATGACGGCTCTCAAGGGCAGCGGCACGGGGGCCCTGCTCATCCATGGCTTGGGCGGCACGCAGTTCGACCTCGGCCCGATGCACAAGGCCCTGCGGCGCGCCGGGGTGGAAACCCACGCGGTGACGCTGCCAGGACACGCAGGCACGCCCGAGGACCTGGTGCCCGTGCGGGCCGAGCAATGGCTCGACACCGTCACGCAGGCATACGATGAGCTGGCCGGGCAGTACGAAACCTTTCACATCATGGGCATGTGCCTGGGCGGGCTTCTGGCCCTGGCGCTGGCCGAGCGCCGCCAGCACACCAAGGGCCGGTTGATCGCGCTGGCGGCCCCGGTCTACATCGACGGCTGGTCCACGCCCTGGTACCGCGCGCTGCGGCACCTGGTCTATCACATCCCTACGCTGCCAGCGCGCATGCGGGTGGAGGAAGACGAGCCATTCGGCATCAAGAACGACCTGGTGCGCGCGATCGTCAAAGCCAAGTTCGAACGCGGCGACAACTTCCACTACCGCTGGGTGCCGCTGGCCTGCATCCGCCAGGTGGACCGGCTGCGCGGCTGGGTGCTCAACGGCGCCCACCGCATCGCCTGCCCCACGCTGGTGGTGAACGCGCGCGAGGACGAGCTGACCAGCCTGCGTTCGGCCGACTTCCTGGAAGCCACGGTCCCGGACGTGCGCAAGGTGGTGGTGGAAAACAGCTATCACATGATCTGCGTGGACAACGACCGCGAGCAGGTGGTCAGCAACGTGCTCGAGTTCCTTGGCTTCGACCCGGCGCAGGCGCGCCGCCCGGCGCGGGCCAGGGTGGAAGTGCCGATGACCGAGGAAGCCGTCACCGCCGTGGTGAACGAATACCTGCAGGCCCTCACCAGCGGACAGTTCGAAGCGCTGTTCCCGCTACTGGAGCCCGGCGTGCGCTGGCGCCACCAGGGCGAGCATCCGCTGGCGGGAAGCTATGACGACCGCGACGCCGTCATCGGCATGTTTGCCAAACTGGAGGCAATCGCCGGCAAGACGGTACGCATCGCCATCACCGCACCGCCGCGCATCGAGGGCGCCACCGCGCAGATCGACGTCTCGGCCTCCTCCGTCATGAACGGCGAGGCCCGGCACAGCCAGGGCACGCAAACCCTGCGCATGCGCAACGGGCGCATCTCCGCGGTGACCTTCCGCCCGGCCGACAGCGCTGATAACGCGGTGAGCGCCACCGAGCCCCTGCCAGCGCCCGCGGGCTAGAACACGCGGCCTAGCTGCAGGTACAGGTTCCACACCCCGTTCGGCGCTGCGGCAAAGCCGAAGTACAGCGGGCCAATGGCGCTGTTGCCGCCGATGAACAGGCTGGCGCTGGTCTTGAACGGCCCGTTGCCAAAGTTCTTGCGCCGCAGCCAGACGTCGCCAGCCTCCAGGCTGGCACCCACCACGGTGGTGCGCAGCCCGGGCAGGATGAACTCGCGCAGGTCGTTCAGGTACGTCATGCGCCCGTACAGCAGGTAGTTGCCGGAGAACTGGTCCTGCGCGTAGGCCGAAAGATGCTGGAAGCCGCCCAGCGTGAAGCCCAGCCCGCCGCTGACGCTGTTGTCGCTGCGGTGATCGCCATAGGTGGCCGCGGCCTCCGCCGCCAGGTTCAGGGTGTGGCGGCCGTAGCTGGTGGCCCAGAGCGCCTTGGCATGTGCATCGTTAAAGCGGTTGTCGGTGCCGCCGAAGGCCAGCTCGTTGGTCGCCAGCAGATAGTAGCCGGTGCGCGGGAAGAGCGGATCGTCGAGCTGGTCGATGGTGAGCTGGGCACGCATGGTGGGCTGGCGCACACGGGCCTGGGAGAATAGCCGGCCGGTACCGATGGGCAGGTTATAGACGGCCGAGTAGTTGACCTGCTGGTAGTTCACGCCCGCCCGGAACTCGCCCAGCCGGCCCAGCGGCACACCCAGGTCCAGGCCCGCGACGGCCGTGTCGATCCGAAAGGCGGTGATCGGGTCGGTATTGCGGTTGGGCGCGGTGTCGCCATAGAGATCGACGCGCTTGCGCCCGTATTCCACATAGGGCGCGACATAGAAGCCAAGCCGGTCGAATACCGGCTGGCGCAGCTCGGTGTGCCACTTGGCCTGGGTGCTGCCCAGCACGATGTCATTGCGCCACTCCAGCCCGCCGGGCGTGATCCACGGATACCGATGCCCCAGTTGCAGGTTGAACCCGCCCTGGCCATTGAAGGTGTTGGACACGCCGAAGCCGAACAGCAGGAACTGCGGGCCCCAGGATTTCTGCTGCGCCTCGACCTTCAGCACATTGCGCCCGTCCTCCGTGACCATCTCCTGCGTCACGCTCTCGAAATCGCCCGAGGTGGAGAGCTGCGCCATCTCGCGGTTAAGCGTGACCGCGTCGTAGGTGTCGCCTTCATTTACGCCCAGGTACTTGCGCACGAAGCTGGCCGGAATGCGGCCGTGCGACTGGATCTGGATGGCATCGATGCGCACCGGGCCCGCCACCGCCTGGCTGCCCTTGCGCGCCGCCAGGTAGCTTTGCCAGGCGTCCGCCGGCAGCGTCAGCGACGCGAGCTTGGGCTCGGCCGCCAGCACGGCGTTCCAGCCGCCCTGGATGCCGTCGTTGGCGCGCGAGAAGTCGGTGAAGGACAAGTCACCCAGCTGGGGCTCGATCAGCACGTCGCCCGGCTTGAGCAGCGCCTTTTGCGTGGCCACGTTCTGGTTGGTCAGGATGGTGACCATCTGCTGCGTCACCGCCGCCGGCGAGTCCAAGCTCTCGGGGTCATCCAGCGGCGAGGCAATATTGACGGCGATGATCACGTCGGCACCCATGTCGCGTGCAAGCTGCACCGGCAGGTTGCTGACCAGCCCGCCATCGACCAGCACGCGCCCGTTCACCTTGATCGGCGCGAACAAGCCCGGCACGGCCACGCTGGCGCGGATGGCGCGCGGCAGCGAGCCGTGGTCCAGCACGACGGGGGCCCCGGTGCCCAGGTCAGTGGCAATGGTGCGAAACGGCGTCGGCAGCTTGTCGAAGGCGCCGTCGGCCGGCAGATGCGGGGTCAGGTTCTGTAGCAGCGCCAGCAGGCGGTTGCCCTGTACCAGGCCGGTGGGCAGCTTGATCTTGCCGTCACCGTAGCCGGCCGAAATGCCGATTGGATATTGGAGGTCATCCTCGCGCTGCGCCTGCGGCAGTTCGGCGCGTTCGTTGCGGTCGAAGGCGATATCGCTCAGGTTGGTATGCGACAGCTTGGCCTCCAGCTCGCCCGCCGACAAACCGCTGGCGTATAAGCCACCCACCACGGCACCCATGCTGGTGGCCGCGATGCAGTCGATCGGCACGTGCATTTTCTCCAGCGCCCGGATCACGCCGATATGCGCGTAGCCGCGCGCGCCGCCACCGGACAGCACCAGGCACACGCGCGCTCGCTTGCCCGGGACGGCTGGGGGGGCGGCTTCCTCGGCAACTTCGGTGGCAACGTCGGTGGCAGCGTCGGCGGCGGATTGCCTGGCCGGCTGCGCAGGGTGATCCGCGGCCCTGGCGGGCTGCGGCGCCAAGGCTAGCGCCGCCAATGCAAGCAGCATCGGCAGCACCTGACAACCGGACACCAGCGTGCGCAAGCGGCGCGCGATGCATGATAGAGAGCGGGACATGGACAAACCTGGACAATCCGCGGCAAGACGGGACAAGACGGTGAAATCGCCGCGCAGAGTTGGCGGGGAAGGTCGTCACGATAGGGCAATTGCCCGTCCTTGAACAGCGGCGCATGCACCGGCGGAGTGCCGGTTGCCTAACCTGCGGGGCTGTCGCTGCCCCGTGCGCCAAGCGGCCGCGCGGGTTATCCGTGCAAACCCTCGGCGCAGAGCAGTTTGATCCACAATTTGCCAGGGTGGGTAAACGTATGCTGAATACAACAAAGGGAACGTGGCGGACTGAAACGCCACGGCCGCCGTCCGTCCTAGCCCTCGTTCTGCCAACCCAGTCCCAGTGCCTTTTGCAACGACACGAAGTCCTTGATCAGGTTGGCATCGCCGGCGATCCGATCCTGCTGCGCACGTACCCGGGTGCGTTCGACATCCAGCCAGTCAAGCATGCTGGCCGTACCGGCGCGGTAGCGCTGCTGGGTCAGCACGGCGGCGCGCTCGGCGGACGCCTCCACCCGGCGCAGCAGGACCACGTTCTCGCGCTGGTGCCCGTAGCGGGACAAGGCCACATCGGCATCGCGCAGCGCCTTCAGGACCACGCTCTCGTACCTTGCCTCGGCATTGTCGCGTCCTGCCTGCGCACCGTCCACGCTGGCGGCAACCCGGCCGAAATCCAGCGCGTTCCACTGCAGCCGCGGCAAGGCGAGCCAGGTGGCGTTGTCCTTGCGGACCAGGTGACCGGGGTCCATCGCGCTGTAGCCCAGGGAGCCGAACAGCGACAGCTTGGGGAACCAGTCAGCCTTGCTAGCGCCGATCTGCGCGTTCTGCGCGGCCAGGGTACGCTCCGCCGCGCGGATGTCCGGCCGCGCCTTGAGCAGTGCGGCTGGGTTACCGACGGACACCGTAGCCGGCAACGTGGGCAATGGCCGTTGCGGGCCGAGTTCGCCATCCAGTGCGCCGGGGGCGCGCCCCGTGAGTACGGCGAGTTCATCGAACGACTCCGTGATCTGCGCCTCGATGGGCGCGATCTGCGAGCGGGTGCCCTCCACCTGGGTCAGGAGCCGCTCCACTTCCAGCGCCGATGCCACCCCGCGTTCGCGCCGTTGCTGCGTCAGCTCCAGCATGTCGGCTTCGAGCTTTTCCGAGGCGCGCAGGTGCGTCAGGCGCGCCTGCTGCTCGCGCAGGCCGATGTAGGCTTGGGCGACCTCGGCTGCCAGTTGCACGTGGGCGTCCGCGAGCTGTTCGGCGGAAGCGTCCGCCTGCGCCGCGGCCGCCTCGATGGCACGCCGCGTCCCGCCAAACAGATCGATCTCCCAGCTGGCATCGAAGTTGGCAAGATAGAGCGCCAATGGTCCGCGGCCGCCAGACGTCGCGCCACCGGAAAACGACGACAAATTCGGCGAGCGCGTGCGCAGCGTGGCGGCGGTTGCCCCCACCTTGGGGAGTGCATCGGCTTGCTGCCCGCGCAGGCCGGCACGCGCCTGCCGCACGCTGGCCTGCGCTGCACGAATGTCAGGGCTATGCGCCAATGCGGTTTCTATCAGTGCATCCAGTTGGGGATCGCCCAGCGCGCGCCACCAGGTTGCGACGCGCGGCGCAGCCGGCTCGGTACTGTGCGGGGCATGGGGAAATGCCGTGGCGCGCATGGCGTCGGCCGCGACTTCAGGCGCGCCGTGATAGTCAGGCCCGACCGCGCAGCCACTCATGGCAAACGCCAGCGCGGCACTGAGGGAGACCGTGCGCAGCCGGCCAGGGCCCGGCAGCGTATTTGATTTGATGTCGTGCATGATCGATCAATGACCGGAGGACACCGGCGTGCCGGCACCCGGTTGCTTGAGAAGGAAGGCCAGCGGCACGCATAGTAGCAGCGCGATGCCCAGCACAAAGAAGGTCTCGGAGAAGGTGATGACGGCCGCCTGCCTGGCGATCTCCCCGGCCATCTGTGCCATGGCCTGGAGCTTCGCATGCGCCATATCGCCGTGCTGCGCGAAAAAGCCCGCCGCGCTGGACGAGATGTGTTCCTGCCCGATCGCGCTGTTGGCGCTGACCGATTCACGGATCACGGCGTCGTGATACGTATTGCGGCGGTCGATCAGCGTGCCGAGCAGCGCGAGCCCGACCGAGCCGCCCAGGTTGCGGGCCATGTTGTACAGGCCAGCCGCGTCGCCCGCCTCATGGGTGGCGACAGCCGCCATCGATGCCTGGTTGAGCGGCATCATCGCCAGGATCTGCCCGAAGCCGCGCAGGATCTGCGAGCCGATGAAGTCGTGCCCGACGCTTTGCGTGGTGAGCGAGATATCCAGCATGCAGCTGCCGAAGAAACACAACAGCCCGGTGATGACGAGCCAACGGCTATCGAACTTGCCAAGCATGCGGGGCAGGATCGGCATCATCAGGAATGCCGGAAGACCGGAGAGCAGCATGATCGAGCCCGCCTGCTCCGCGTTGTATCCGGCGATGGTGGCGAGGAACTGCGGCAACAGGTAAGACACGCCATAGAGCCCGGCGCCAACCGTCGAGACAATCAGGATGACGCTGGCGTAGTTTTTGTTGAGCAGCAGCCGCAGCCGCACGATCGGCGTGTTCGCCGTGAACTGGCCAACGACCATCATCAGGATGCCGGCCGCGGAAAGCAGCGATAGCCATGCGATCGTCGGCGATTCAAACCAGCGCTCGCGCTGCCCCTCCTCCAGCACCACCGTGAGCGAGCTCAGGCCGATGGCCAGCCCCGCGATGCCGAGCCAGTCCGCCTTGACGAACGCCTGCAGGTTCGCGCGCTCCGGCTTCAGGCCAAGATAGAGCAGCGTCACCAGCGCCACCGAGATCGGCAGGTTCAGGAAAAAACACCAGCGCCAGTCGGCGTTCTCGGTCAGCCAGCCGCCAGCCACCGGGCCGAGCAATGGGCCGAGCAGGACGATCAGGCCGAACGCCGACATGCCGATCGGCATCTGGTGCCGGGGCAAGCGCGTGCGAATGATGGTCTGCGCGGTCGGGATCATGGCGCCGCCGGCGAAGCCTTGGCCGATGCGGCCGATGACCATCGCGGCCAGGCTGTGGGATAGCCCGCACATCATCGAGAACGCGGTGAAGAGGATCGCGTTCCACATCAGGAAGCGCCGCAGCCCGAACACGCGCGTGAGCCACGCGGCGAGCGGGATGATCACGATCTCCGACATCAGGTAGCCCGTGGAGATCCACGTGCCCTCCGTGCCCGCGGCGCCGATCTGCCCCTGGATCTGCGGCAACGCCGAGTTGGTGATCGAGATATCAAGCGTGGCGAGCAGCGCGCCGAGCGCGCCGGCCGCAACCGCGATCCAGTCAGCGGTGGAAGCGTTGGGCACTGCGGGCGCGGATGCCGGGTTGCCCCCGGACACGCCGGCACCGGACCGCGGCGCCTTAGCCACGCGCGCCCCCGGCCGCAGCGTGCGCTTGCGTGGGCGCCGCGTGGCGCGTGTCGACCTCCACCGTTACAGACAGCCCCGGCACCAGCGCCCTGCGCGCCTCGCCAGACACATCCAGGTGAATGCGCACCGGCACGCGCTGCACGATCTTGGTGAAATTGCCGGTGGCGTTCTGCGCGGGCAGCAGGGCGAACTGGGAGCCCGTGCCGGGCGACAGGCTTTCGACGGTGCCGTGCAGATCGGCATCCGGCAGCGCGTCGACATGGATTGTCACGGGCTGGCCCGGCACCATGTGGCCGACCTGCGTTTCCTTGAAGTTGGCGCTCAGGTAGAGATCCTGCAGCGGCACGATCGTCAGCAGGCGCGTGCCCGGCTGCGCGAACTGCCCGACGCGCACGGCGCGATCCGCGACGCGGCCGGCCAGGGTGCTGCGCACCAACGTATCCTGCAGGTCGAGCTGGGCGCGGCGCGCGCTCGCCTCGGCCACCGCCAGTTGCGCGCGTGCCTGTTGCAGCTTTGCCTGCAGCGTGAGCGTCTGGCTCTGGGCCGCGCGCAAGGCGGCCTCGTTCGCTTGCTGCGTCGTGGCGGCACGTGTCTGCGCGTTGCGCAACTCCGCGGTCCGCTCCTCCGTCTCGGCGCCCGACTTGACCAGCGGCGCATAACGATCCACCTGCGATGCCGCGTAGCGCACATTGGCCCGCGCTCCGTCGAGTTCGGCACGGGCCTGCGCGATAGTGGCCTGCTGCTGTGCAAGGTCCGCCTCGCTACGCGCCACGTCGGCCTGGCGCGAGGCAACGGTCGCCGTGGCCTCGTCCAGCGCTGCCTGGTACTGACGGCTGTCGAGCCTTGCCAACGCCTGCCCGACAACGACCGCCTGGTTATCGCGCACCAGGACTTCAGCCACATAGCCGCTCACCTTCGGCGCCACCGTCACGCTGTCGGCCTGCAGATAGGCGTCGTCGGTGGTTTCCATAAAGCGGCCCACCGTCCACCAGTGCCCGCCCCAGGCCGCCGCCCCCGCCAGCGCGCTGCCAGCCAGGAAAAGCAGCACCGTGCGGCGGCGATGGCGCACCGCAGGCTTCGCTGGGGTTGACGTGGCTTCGCCTCGCAACAGAGGGTCGGCTGGCGAATCGGCGGGCGCGGCGGTAGACATGGGGGCTCCAAATTATTCCAAACGGCACAATTATTCCAGTCGGACAAATTGTGTCAAGTGATATATTTCTCCCCTGGCACGATCTCAAGGATGGCGACGAATCCCATGGCACGACACCGACCGGCCGCCGAAGGCGGCTACCAGCGAGGCGAGGAAACGCGCCTGCGCATCGTCGAGGCGGCGCTGCGACTCTTCGGGGAACGGGGATTCGAGGGGGCGTCGACGCGCGACATCGCGAAAGAGGCCGGCGTCAATGCGCCTGCGCTGCAGTACTACTTCGACAACAAGGAAGGGGTCTACATTGCCTGCGTGGAGCACTTCGTCGCACGCGTCTGGGAGTACCTGGCCGCGCCGGTGAGCGCGGCGCAAGCGACATTGGCCAACCCCGACGCCGATGACTCGGACTTGATCGAAGCCTACATGGGACTCCAGGGCTGCTTCGTCTCGTTCCTGAGCGACTCACCCGAGGCGCGCGACTGGCAACTCTTCATGGCGCGCGAACGCGCGGGCCTTGGTCCGCCGTCGGCCTTCGCGGTGATCGACGAACGCCTCAACCGCCGCTTGTTCCCCGTGACCGCGTCGATCATCGGCCGGCTGACCGGACGCAAGCCGACCGATGATGTGACCAAGATCCGGACCATCGCGATAGACAGCCAGGTTGCCGTGTTCCGCATGTTTCGCCGGAACGTGCTCAGCGCCCTCGAATGGGAAACGATTGGCCCTAAAGAGATGGCCCAGCTTGGAGACGTGATTTTCGAGCAGACGAGGGTGCTGCTGCTGGCCTTTGTCGCGGCGCGCGACGCGCAGCAAGGCGCCGTCCGCGGCTAAATCCAGCAGGCAGCGAGCGGGCCGTTGCGCGAAAGCCGGTAGCGAAAGCCGGTAGCGAACGCCGGAAACGAACGCCGCGCGCTACCCTATTCATTCCAGCTTGATCCCCGCCGACTTGATCAATGGCCCCCACTTGGCCACCTCGGCGTCGACGAAGCGCGCGAACGATGCACTGTCGCCCGCCTCCGGCTGCAGCCCGAGGCCGATCAGCTTGCTGCGCGTCTGCGCATCGGCCAGCACCGCGTTGGCGTCCCGGTTGAGCTGCTGCACGATGGCCGGTGGCGTGCCCGCCGGCGCCATCAGCCCGAACCAGCCGTAACCCACCACGCCGGGATACCCTTGCTCGCCGAACGTGGGCGCGTCCGGATACACCGGCGTGCGCTGCTCGGCGGACACCGCGATCACGCGTAGCTTGCCGGCCTTGATAAATGGCAGCGCGGTGGTGATGGCGGTCAACGTCGCGTCGACCCGCCCAGCGAGCAACTCAGTGTAGGCCGTGGAGTCGCCGCGGTAATGCACGTTGAGGCCCTTGAATTTCGCCTGGGCGGCGAATAGCTCGGCGGTCAGGTGCGGCCCCGAGCCGATGCCCGGCGAGGCGAAAGTCACGCCGTCCTTCTTATCACGCGCCATGCGCACGAAATCCGCCACCGTGCGCACCGGCGAATCGGCGTTGACGATCAGGAATATCGGCCCGAGCACGCGTGGCCCTACTGCCACGAAGTCCTTGTGGATGTCGTAATGCTGGGATAGCCCTGCTGCCGCGTTGATGGCAAACGGCGCCGCCGCCCACAACAGGGTGTAGCCGTCCGGCGTGGCGCGCGCGATCTGCTCGTTGGCCACGCGCGTGCCAGCGCCGGGCTTGTTCTCCACCACGAACTGCTGCTTGTACTTGCGGCTGAGCCCCTCGCTGAGCAGGCGCGCCGAGATGTCGTTGGAGCCGCCCGGGCCGTAGGGCGATACCAGGCGCACCGGATGCGACGGAAATTCCTCGGCCTGCACCGGCGCCAGCGCACCGCAGCCCGCGGCCAACAGCACGGCGTTGCCGGCCAGGCGCAGCACTTGCCTGCGCTTGTGCGAATTCAATGTCATGACAGCTCCTTGACCGAAGCAGCCGCAGCTGCCAGCGGGCGGATCGGCGGATAGACAAAGGTCTTGTCGAGATGCGCGGGCTGGGGCACGTAGAGCCGCAGCGTCACGTAGAACGGGCCTGCGGGCGCGGGCAGCCAGTTGCCTTCGTCCGCCGGGTCGGCCGGCGGCGTGGCCGACAGGCGCAGCCGCAGGCTGCCGTCCGGCCCGTAGCGCAGGCTCGGCGAGCGATCGCCCAGCGAGTAGCGCCCCAGCACGTTATCGACCAGCATGCAGTCGGCCTTGCCATACATGGTGAGCGACCAGAACGCACCCACCTGCGGCAGCCCATCGGCCGGGAAGACCAGCTCGTAGCCGGCGCGGCCATCGAGCGGCGCGCCTTCGCTGTCGCGGTCGGCCATCACGTACATCGCCTCTTGCACGCCGAGCGCGCCGATATAGTTGCGCGCCACCAGCGCGCGCTCGGCGAAACGCGTGCCGAACGATTCGCGGATTTCCACCGGCAGGGTCCAGCCGCCGCCGAGGTCGGACGGCAGCGGCGTCGCCAGTTCGGCAAGCACTGCCCGGATGGCGTCGCCCAGGCGGGCAAGCGCATCGTCGCCAAGCGCGGCCGCATCGCAATCCGCGCCAATGCCAAAAGGCGCAAAGGCTGCCACCAGCCCTGCCTCAGCCGGCGGCGGCGGGTTCTCGCGCAGCGCCTGGTTGACCACCTCGGCATAGCGGCGCGGATCGCCCAGATGCTCGCCAGGCTGCATGCGCACATCGAACGCCCGCGCGGCGCTCGCCCCGGCCAGCGTGCTCAGGCGGAACTGGTCCTGCAGCGCGTGCACGGCCGGCAGGTCGGCTTCGCCATCCACCAGCACGCGGCCGAGCAGCCACACCGCGTCCGTGGGGCAGGCGATGGCGGTAGCACCAGCCGGCACGTCGCCCTGCCAGCGCGGGCCATGCAGCAAGAAGCGGCCGCGCCCGTTGCCCGTGGTGCGGGTGCCGATATAGCCAAAGGGATTGGTATAGAAATCGAGCAGGCCGAGCACGTAGTAGCGGCCCAAGCTGTCGGGCACGTCCAGCAGCAGCGGCCCTTGCGACAGGTCCATCCAGGCGTTGCTGTAGAGCGTGTCGTTATTGGGCGTGACCACCTGGCGATGCTGCGGGCCAAGCAGCTGGCGCGTGTGAATGAAATGATTGATCCAGCGCACCGGGGCATCGGGCTGCTGCGCGGCAAACACACCGGCGCTATTGCGGCGCGGGCAGGTGGCGGCGCGCATGCGCGCCATTTCGTAGAGGGGCAGCGTGTAACGGATGGCGTCGAGGGCGGGCGCGGCGGGCGCGGCGGGCACGGCGGATATGGTCTGGTACATGGTGGCTTCCATAATTTGGTTGACTCAATCGACGCGGCGCACGGCCGGGATGGTGTACTGGCCTTGCAGGAAAGACGGCGCGGGATGGTAGAGCCGCAGGATCAGGTAGAACGAGCCAGCGGGCGCGGGCAGCCAGTTCTCCTGCTGCTGCGCTCGCGCGTGCGAGATGGGGATCACCAGGCTGCCATCGGCCTCCATGCGCAAGCCCGGCGTGCGGTCGCCCACGGCGTAGCGGCCGATCTCGTTGGCGCTGAAGTAACGATCCTCGCCGTACAGCGACACCGACCAGAAGGCTTGCGCGGGCGGCAGCATGCCGGGCGCGAAGCGCAGCTCATAACGGCGACGGCCATCAAGCGGCGCGCCGTCGGCATCGAAATCGGCCATGGCGTAGATCGCCTCGTCCGCGCGCAGGGCGCCCAGGCCCTTCATCGCGGTGCAGGCGCGCTGCAGCCAGTCGTCGCCGTACATGCCCAGCTTCAGGCTGTAGCCCCAGCTCTTGCGGCCCTGGCTGCGGGTATGGGCCTCGATCACCGCCATGCCTTGCGCGTAAGCGCTTTCCAGCCCGGCCACGATGGCCGGGCGCAGCGCCGCGAAATCGGTCTCGTCTTCCAGCCGGATGCCGGCCTTGCGCAACAGCGTCAGGATCCCCAGTTCCTCGGCCGCCGGCGGGAACTCGCGCAGCGCGTTGAAGAGGTTGTGGAAGAAGTCCAGCGCGGGCCGGCCGCTGTCGTGCCACTGGTCCACGCAGCGCGGACGCGCCGCGCCCGGCGTGCGGGTCAGCGCGAAGCCCTGCTCAAAGGCACGCGCCACCGCCAGGTCATCCGGCCCCTGCACCAGCACGCGGCCGAGCAGCCAGACCAGTGAGCTCGGGCATGACACCGCATGCGCGCCGCTGGCCTTCTGGCCCGGGCCGACCAGCTCGATCTCGCCGCCTTCGGCAGCGACATTGCGTGGTCCCAGGTTCTCGAAGTTGTTGGTGTGCACGTCGAGCAGCTCGATCACGTAGTAGCGGCCTGCGTCGGGCAGCGGCGGAATACGCAGCGTCACCGGGCCATCGGCCAGGTTGACCCAGCCGCAGAAGTACAGCAGGTCGTTGGCCGGGGTGACGATGTCGCGGTCCTCATGCGTCCACTGGCGCTCGCTGGCGGACAACGTGTTCATCGGCGCGCGGCCATAGCCGGTGGCAGCGGCAACCGAGGTCTGCAGGCGGCAGGTGCGCAGCGTCTCGATGAGCGCATAGCCGTAGATCACCAGCGGCAGCGCTGCGCCGGCGACCAGCGCCTGCTGGGGGCTGGCGTGCGTGACGGGGGCGGCGGGAGGGTTCATGTTCATATGGGTTGGCTCCTGGCGGGATTATTCGAGGGCGGCGCCGCTCGACTTGACGAGGGCGGCCCAGGCGCGGACGTCGTCCTGCATCTGGGCGGCAAAGACGGCGCGCGGCTGCGGGGTGAAGCGCATGCCCAGCGTGGCGGCCTGCGCCTGCATGGCAGGCTCGGCCATGATGGCGTCGACCGCGCGCTCAAGGCGATCGAGGATGGGGGCCGGCGTGCGGGCCGGCGCGAACAGCGCGTACCAGCTGTCGATGCGCAACGGCACGCCGGACTCGGCGAAGGTGGGCACATCGGGCAGCGCCACCGAGCGCTCCGAGCCGGTCACTGCGAGCGCCCGGACCTTGCCGCTGCGGATCAACGGCAAGGTGCCGGCCAGGTCGGACATGGCCACCGGCAGCGTGCCGCCCATCACATCGGTCAGCATCGGGCTCACGCCTTTGTAGGGAATGTGGCGCAGATGGATGCCGCTGCTGACGTTGAGGCTCTCGCCAGCCAGGTGCCCGCCCGAGCCGGGGCCCCAGGAACCATAGGTGAGGTCAGCGCCCGGACGCTTGGCGGCTGCAATCAGCGCTGGCAGGTCCTTGCCCGTGAACGCCGGGCCTGCCACCAGCACGTTGCCGCCGTAGGCCAGCCGGCCCACCGGCACGAAATCGCGCACGGGATCGTAGGGCAGGCGGGGGAAGATCGCCGGCGCGATGGCATGCGTGGCGGAGATGCCGAGCAACAGCGTGTAGCCGTCCGGCGCGGCGCGCGCCACCTGGGCCGAGCCGATGGTGCCGGTGGCGCCCGCCACGTTTTCCACCAGCACGGTGCCGCCCAGCGCGGTCGACAGCTTGGCGGCCACCAGCCGCCCGATGACGTCGGTGCCGCCGCCCGGCGGAAAGGGCACCACCAGGCGGATCGGTTTGTCAGGGTATTTCGTGGCTTGCGGTGATGCGGCGTGCGCCGGTGTGGCGGCCAGCGCCGTCAGCATGACGACGGCGAGTGCGCCTGCCGCCGGCGCGCGCGCGGTCCTTGCAGCTTGCAAATGCATGATGGTTTGTCTCCAGTTCTGGTGGTTCCCCATCCGCGCTGCCGGTCTGTGCCGGTATCGGGTTGCGCGGTGGGGTCAAGCGTCTTTGCTACGCCATCGCGGTCATGCCCCCGATCCGCCCGCCGGCAGCAAGGTGATCACGGCGTCCGCCGCCACCGCGCCATTGGCGCCGATGATGAACGGGTTGATCTCCAATGTGTCGAGCCGGGGACCCAGCGCCGCGGCCACCTTCGACACGCGCACCAGCAAGTCGGCAGCCTGTGCCAGCGGCAGCACCGGGTTGCCGCGATGGCCGGCGAACAGCACCGCCGCGCGGCTGCGCTCGAGCATGGCGCGGGCGCGCTCGGGCGACAACGGCGCCAGGCCGAAGGCCATCTGCCTGAAGATCTCCACTGCGGTGCCGCCGATGCCGGCCAGCACCACCAGCCCGAAGACCGGATCGCGCCGCACGCCCACCATCAGTTCGCCCCAGCCGCGCACCATGCGGGCCACCAGCACGCCCTCGAAGGGCAGGCTGGCGTCGGCCCGGGCCAGCGCCGCCTGCATCGCGGCAAAGGCCTTGCGCACCGCGGCGTCGTCCGTCAGGTTGAGCGCCACGCCGCCTACGTCGCTCTTGTGCAGCACCTGTGCCGAGCACAGCTTTACCGCCACCGGGTAGCCGATGCGCTGCGCCAGCGCCACGGCTTCATCGGCGTCGCGTGCCAGGCCGTGCGCGGCCACTGGCACGCCGGCGTCCGCCAGCAGGCGCATGGCGTCGAACTCGGACAGCGCGCTGGCATCGTCCGGCACATCGCGCAGGAGCGCGGCGACCGGCGCCGCGGCCTCGGCAACCGGCGCGCTCGCGGCGGCTTCCCACGCTGCCGCGCGGGCCAGCGCGGCCACGGCCTCGATGGCGTGGGCAGGTTCGCGGAACACCAGGCAGCCATGCGCCTCCAGCCACGCCCGCTTGTCGTCGTCGACCACGCCGGAAAGCAGCAGCGGCGCGGCGCGCTTGTCCTCATGCAGCGCGCCGATGGTGCGCTGCAGTTCTTCCCACAAGCGCGGCGCGTTGGCGCCACCGGCGAGGAAGGCCACCACGCTGCCGTACTCGCCGCAGGTGGCCACGCCGGCCATCGCGTCGAGCAGCACGGCGGGCTGGGCCACCACCTGCCCCGTCACATCGATCGGGTTGGCGGTGCTGGCAAAGGGGATGCTCGTGCGCAGCGCCTTGGCGGCTGCCGCGGGCATGGGCGGCATGGGCATGCCAAGTTCTTCGGCGCGATCGGCCATCATGATGCCGACGCCGCCGGACACGGTGACGATGGCCACCGGCGCCACCGCGTCGGCCATCAACCCGCTCGGGCTGTCCCAGCGCGCCGGCCGGCGCCCGCGCGACAGCGTGTAGCCGAGGCGGAAGAAATCCTCGAGCGTATGGGCACGATGCACGCCGTACTCGTCGAACACCGCCTGATACACCGCGTCTTCTCCTGCCAGGCTGGCCGTGTGCGACTGCGCCGAACGCGCGCCTGCCTCGGTGGTGCCCACCTTGGTGATCACCACCGGCTTGCCGGCGGCACGCGCGGCGGCCAGCGCCTGGCGCAAGCGCGCGCCATCGCGGCAACCTTCCATATACGCCAGGATCACGCGGGTATCTTTGTCCTGCGCCATCCACTCGATCACATCGGCCACCTGCAGGCCGGCCTCGTTGCCAGTGGTCACCCAATGGCTCAGGCCCAGCCCGGCCTCGCGCGCCAGCGCAAAGGCGTAGGCGCCAAACGCGCCGCTCTGGCTGACCAGCCCCACGTCGCCCGCAGGCGGCACGCCAGTCAGCGGGATCGGCGAGAAAGTGGCAAACATGCGCTCGCGCAGATTCATCACGCCCAGGCAATTGGGGCCGAGCAGGGCCACGCCGTGGCGGCGCGCGCTCTCGGCCAGCGCCACTTGCATGGCCAGGCCCTCATCGCCCACTTCGGCAAAGCCCGAGGTGAAGAAGATCGCGGCGCGCGTGCCGTTTCGCGCCAGTTGCGCCATCACGGACTCCGTCGCCACCGCCGGCACCGCCACGATGGCCAGGTCGACGCCCTGGCCAATCGCGGCCAGCGTCGCGTAGGCGGGCAAGCCCTGGATCTCGCCGGCGGTGGGATGCACGGGAAAAATACGCCCGGCGTAGCCGAGCTCGCGCAGCAGGCGAATCGGCATGCCGCCGACCTTCTCGGGCTGCGTGGATGCGCCGATGACCGCGACCGAACGCGGTTTCAGCAGGAAATCTAGACTAGGCATGGCGTTGTCTCCGGATGGCCTTGAATGGCTTGTCTTGTTTGCGCCTGTACCGGCGCTGTGTGTGGCTTCGTATGCGTTCGTGTAGCTTCGTGTTTCTTGCTCTGCCGGCCCGGCTATTGCCGCAGGCCCGTCATGGATTCGATGGTGCGGGTCATCTCCATCAGCAGCGGTGCGATCTTCTTTTCCAGCATGCCGCGCCGCATTTGCGAGCCGGCGATCGCGCAGTTGAACAGCAGCGGGCGGTTCAGGTAGACGATGCGCGAGTACACGCCCACGCCATGCACGCCGCTGCCGGCGTCGCCTTCATTGATGGCAAAGCCGCGCTTGGGGTAATGCGCCACGTTGTGGCAAATGGTGTCGTAGCAGGCGGCGTACTCCTCGGCGCGTTCGTGGCGAGCGGCCTGCATCAGTTGCTCGAACTCGCTCTTGGAAAGCGTGCACAGGAAAGCACGGCCCATCGCGGTGCTGAGCACCGAGCGCACCGCGCCCACGCCGGGGCGTGCAGCCGTGCCCTCGTGATGCGTGCAGCTCTGCAGGTAGGTCACGTCCAGCCGATGTGCCACGCCCATCGATACGGCACCCTCGATACGATCCGCCAGCGCCTGCATCAGCGGGCGTGCCACGTGACGCACCGGCAGCCCGGCCAGGTAGGGATAACCCAGGGCCAGCACCTGGGCGCCGACGAAATACTTGTCGAGCTTGGGGTCCCAATCCAGATAGCCCAGCTCGAACAGCGTGCGGCAGATACGCGACACCGTGGCGCGAGGCATCTGCAGGCGCTCGGCGAGCTCGCCGTTGCCAAGCGGACGCGGCTCGTCGATGAAGCAGCGCAGCAAGGCAAAGCCCTTGGCCAGCAAGCCACCGAAGGACGGGTCCTCTTTCCTGCGCTCGGCTATGAACTGTTCGACCGACGTGTTCATCTTGTCTCCTTGCACCGCAGTGTGGGCGGCGTCATTTTCTGTGTCAAAGAACGGAATGTATTTCCACATATTGGAAATGTAGACCGTTTCTTGACGAAACGCCGTGGTAACCATATGGTTCACAAAACCGAATCAGAATTCGCATACGGAATTAACATGCCCCTCTCGTCCTCTGCCGCGTCCCCCGCCAAGCCGTCCAAGGGGACTTCCGCATTCCCTACCGTAGCGACCCCGTCGATCCTGCAGCCACCGCGCCAGCGCCGTGCGCGCGAGACCGAGCAGGCTCTGCTGGACGCCGGCCGCGAACTGCTGGCGCAGCGGGATTTCTCCGCGGTGTCGGTTGCGCAGATCGCCTCCGCCTGCGAAGTGTCGGTCGGGGCCTTCTACGGCCGCTTCCGCGACAAGCAGGCGTTCTTCGAATCCCTGCGCGCGCTGGTGATGCAGGAAACCGGCGATTCCGTGGCGCGCTACCTGCGCGTGGAACGCTGGGAGGACGTGCCCACCGATGTGATGCTGGAAAAAATCATGCGCTACGTGGTGGTCGGCTGCCACGCCAACCGCGGCGTGATCAAGGCATCGCTCAAGCACGCCTCCGTCCGCCCGGAAGAGTGGCTGCCGCATCGCGAAAGCGGGCAAGACGTGGTGGAACGCATGGTGGCGCTGCTGGTGCCGCGCATGCCGGTGCCGCCAGAGCAGGCGGAGATGCGCGTGCGCTTTGCCATGCAAGCCGTGTTCAGCATCGTGGTCAATGCCATCCTCAACGACGCGGGCCCGCTGCCGCTCGACGACGAACGGCTGCCCGGCGAGATGACCCGGCTGGTGGCCGGCTACCTGGCGCTGCCGGCCTGACGCCATAGCGCCACTACGCGCGGTCCTGCGCGTTCTTTCCCGTCTCAAAGCCTGACCCGATATCGGCGCGCGCATTTTGCTCGGAGCGCACGCCGGATCCTATAAAACCCCGAGGAGACAAGACATGACAATACGCAGCCCGTTCTGCGGGAAGGCCGCCGTCCTGCTGGCCTGCGCCTGCGCGGCACTGCTGCCGCTGGCAGCCCAGGCGCAAGCCAGCTATCCCGCCAAGCCCCTGCACCTGATCGTGCCCTACCCGGCCGGCGGCCTCACCGACACGCTCTCGCGCACGCTGGCCGAAGGCCTGGGCAAGCGGCTGGGACAAACCGTGGTGGTGGAGAACAAAGGCGGCGCCGGCGGCATCATCGGTACCGACTACGTGGCCAAGTCGGCGCCCGATGGCTACACGCTGCTGCTGACCATCCCCGGTCCCATCACCGCCAATCTCGCCCTCTACAAGAAGCTGCCCTACGACCCGCGCACCGACCTGCGCCAGGTGTCCGACATCGCCATGGCGCGCACGGTGCTAGCCGTCAACGGCACGCTGCCGGTGAAGACCGTGGCGGAACTGATCGCTTATGCCAAGAAGGATCCCGGCAAGCTGCGCATGGGCTCCTGGGGCCCGGGCACGCAGCCGCACACCATCCAGGCCTACCTCGACAAAACCTACGGCGTCGATATCCTGCACGTGCCGTATCGCGGCGAAGGCCCGATGGTGAGCGACCTGCTCGCCGGCCAGGTCAACATGACGGTTGGCTCGGTAACCTCGCTCAAGCAGCACTTCGCCAGCGGCAAGCTGCGAGCGCTGGCCGTCACCGGCACCCGGCGCGCCAAGGCCTTGCCCGACGTGCCAACCTTTGCCGAAGCCGGCTATCCCGACGAGCCGTACAAGCTGACCGGACCCATCACGCTGCTGGTCCCGGCACGCACGCCCAGCGACATCGTCGAGCGCCTGGGCCGCGAGGTGAGCGCACTGGTGAAGACGCCGGAGATCAGCCAGCGCATCGAGGACATGGGTGCGGAGCCGATCGGCAACCTGCCGGCAGAAGCCGTGGCTGCCTACAAAGCCTACCTGCCGGGCGTGCTCAAACTGACCGCGGACACCGGCGTCACGCTGGACTAAGGGCGAACTAAGGCTGGACTGACCCTGCCGCTATGCAACGGAATAATGCAGCGCGGCAATGACCGCTATGAATCCGGCGCGGCTTAGCTTGGCCGCCGCGCCCGGCACTCATACAATGGCTGCACCCCGCGCGGCGCCCCCGCGTTCGCGTGCCGATTCCCGTTTTACCGCTTCCCGGGTGCCCACCGGCGCCGACATCACGCATGGCAACGCTCTTCCTGGTACGGCACGGTCAAGCCTCGTTCGGCGCCGCCAACTACGACTGCCTCTCCGACACCGGCCGGCAACAGGCCCGCTGGCTGGGCGAATATTTCCGCGAGCGCGGCGTCGCGTTCAAGCGGGTGGTTGCTGGCTCGCTGGTGCGCCAGCAGGACACCGCGCTGGAGATCCTGGCCGGCATGGGGGCCGGCGATGTGCCGGTCCAGACGAACATCGAAACCCACCTCGGCCTTAACGAATACGATGGCGAAGCGCTGTACCGCAGCCATACCGGTGGGGCGGATCATCGCGCGCACCAGAACGCTGACTACAACGACTACTGGCGCACATTCCGCGCGGCGTATCAGGCCTGGACGCTGGATCAGCTGACGGGCATGCCGGAGTCGTGGGCGGAGTTTGGGGGACGGATCCGCGATGGTTTGCTGCATGCCACGGAAGGGGCTTCGCGAGAGGATGCGGTGTTGGTTGTCAGTTCTGGCGGGGCGATCGGACGGGCTACCGCGGATTTGCTGGGTGCGCCGGCGCAGAGTGCGATCGAGTTGAATTTGCAGTTTCGGAATACGGCGTTTTGCGAGATTATTTCTGGGCGTGGGATGCAGAGGTTGCTTAGTTTTAATAGTTTGCCGCATTTGGATCGGGTTGATCGGCGGGATGCTATTACGTTTGCTTGAGGGGTGCCGGGCTGGGGTTGGCTAGCGTTTTCTGGTCGTTTTTGCAGCGGCGTTGGCTTTTGCACCCAAAAGCTGTACGACATTGCCCTGCGGGGTTGGTTGCTGTTTCTTTAAGCGACGTTGGCTCTTGCACCCAAAAGCCATACGACATCCCCCTGCGGGGGCTGCCGGTCACTCTTCTTTGCGTCGGCAAAGAAGACTAACGAGAAGAAAGCCGACCCTGCCGGGGGCAGAGCAATCAGGCTTGTTGGCGTCGGTGGTTTCGTCGTACGGCCCGGAGTGTTGGCTGGCGTGTCCAACCGGCTCGAAGGTCATCGAACTTGCATGACCCATGGGTTACGTCGTGCAGCCGCTGACCTCGCTTGCGGTGACCATTCACACATCTGCCGTTCGCGGTGCAAGGGGCTGCGCCGTTTCGGGTGTCGCTGGTTTCGTGGTTTTGTCTCGAAGGCGAGCACCGTGGGTGTGAGCGCGCCCCTCGCGGACGGGCCACGGTGCCCACCACGAAACCCGGGAAGCCGAGAGCAAGGCGCAGATAGAGCCGGTACGGCAGGGCGTCAAATAGGCCGGGCGCCCGCCGCCAGAGACAAAACCACGAAACCACCAAGGAAGGCAGGATCGCGGCGCTACGCACCGCGAACGGCAGATGTGTGAATGGTCACCGCGCAAAGCGATCAGGGGCACCACCACGTGACCATTGGGTCATGCAGTTATGATGATCTGTGAGCCGGTAAGGCAAAGGCCAGCCAACACTCCGGGCCGTACGACGAAACCACCGAGGCCCACAAGCCCGACTGCTCTGCCCCCGGCAGGGTCGGCTTTCTTCTCGTTAGTCTTCTTTGCCGACGCAAAGAAGAGTGACCGGCAGCCCCCGCAGGGGGATGTCGTATGGCTTTTGGGTGCAAGCGCCATCGCCGCTTAAAGAAACAGCGAAGGCAGCCGATCAGCCTACAACCTCTCAACAATAGTCACATTCGCCATCCCCCCACCCTCACACATCGTCTGCAACCCATACCGCTTCCCCTGCGCATGCAGCGCATGCACCAGCGTAGTCATCAGCTTAGCCCCCGATCCACCAAGCGGATGCCCCAGCGCAATCGCCCCGCCGTTCACGTTCATGCGCGCCGGATCGGCGCCCGTGGTCTGCAACCAAGCCAGCGGCACTGGCGCAAACGCTTCATTGATCTCGAACAGGTCGATATCGCCGATCTTCATGCCGGCCTTCTGCAGCGCCCGCAGCGTTGCCGGCAACGGTGCTTCCAGCATGATCACCGGGTCATGGCCCAGCACCGACATATGGTGAATGCGTGCCAGCGGCTTGACGCCCAGCTTCTTCAGGCCGGCTTCGTTGACCACCATCAGCCCCGCCGCGCCATCGCAGATCTGGCTGGCGCTGGCGGCGGTGACGGTGCCGCCTTCCTCGATCAGCTTGACGCTGGAGATGGATTCCAGGCTGGCTTCAAAGCGGATGCCTTCGTCCACCGTATGCAGTTCGCCGTTGGCGCTGCCGTCCGCGGCGCGCACGGCGACGGGCACGATTTCGTCCTTGAAGCGGCCTGCCTGCGTGGCGGCGATGGCGCGGCGGTGGCTTTCCAGCGCGTAGCGGTCCAGGTCGTCCCGCGTGAGGCCGTACTTGCGCGACATCATCTCGGCGCCGGTGAACTGGCTGAACTTCACACCGGGATAGCGTTCCTGCATGGCCGGGCTCATCGAGCTGCCAAAGCCGTTCTTGAAGGGCAGCGTAGAGGGCAGGCCCATCGGCACGCGGGTCATGCTTTCCACGCCGGCGGCGATCACGATGTCCATGGTGCCGGACATCACCGCCTGCGCGGCGAAGTGCAGGGCTTGTTGCGACGAGCCGCACTGGCGGTCGACCGAGGTGCCGGGCACGCTTTCCGGCAGCTTCGAGGCCAGCACGGCGTTGCGCGCCACGTTGCCGGCCTGCTCGCCGGCCTGACCGACGCAGCCCATGATCACGTCGTCGATCAGCGCCGGATCGGCGCCGCTGCGCTCAACCAGTGCGTTCAGCACCTGCGCGGCGAGATCCGCCGGATGCCAGCCTGCCAGCTTGCCGCCCTTGCGCCCGCCCGCGGTGCGCGCGGCCGCTACGATGTATGCCTCTGCCATGTCGTCTCCTCTTGTCGTTCCGGGGCGAACCCGCCCGTAATGGCCGTGTCCTGGGAAGGGCACGGCCAAGCCTCGTTATCCTGTTGCGGATTCTGGCCCAGCAGCGGGGCGCCCGGCGTCGTCGGAAGCGACGATTGCGCGGCGCGGCCGACGCCCCAAGCGGCGGCGGCGCATCACGCGCGCGGCGTGAGCACCGAGAATATGGCGGTGGCACGCAGCAGGCAGCGCTCCCCGGCCATCAGGCGGCAACCGCCGAAGCGCAGCCGCGAGCCCAGCTTGTCGAACTCGACGTGCGCCTCCACCCAGTCGCCCACCCGCGCGGCATCGAAGTAGTCCATGCTGAGGTTGACCGTCACCGCCGGCTGCTTGCGGTCGGTCTCCAGCGCCATCATCATGCCGATGGCGGTGTCGGCCAGCGTGGCCAGCATGCCGCCGTGCGGGATGCCAAGCGGGTTAAGGTGATGCGGCCCGATGCGGATGGCCACTACGCGCCGTTCCCGATCCACGTAGATCTGCCCGAAGTTCTCGAGGAAGCCCTTGGCGCCACGCAACGCGACAAAGCCCGGCGGCGGCGCCTCGGCCACTTCGGATTGCCCTGCGCCCGGGCCGGCATCGGAAGGTTGACTGGCTTCAGCCATGGCTGCGCCGCCTTATGCTGCGAAGTAGCGCGAGGCCACCCCGAGCTGCTCGCGGCATTCGGCCACCATGCGCTCGATCAGCTCGGCGCAGGTCGGGATGTCGTCGATCAGGCCCACGCACTGGCCGGCGCTGATGATGCCGCCGTCGGTCTCGCCAGCGGCGAGCGCGGCCTTGCCGCGTACGCCCGCCACCAGGTGCTTGACGTCCTCGAACTGGGCGCCGCCCGGCTGGCGCTCGATGGTGACGACCTCATCGGAGACGGCGTTCTTGAGCACGCGCGCGGTGTTGTGCAGCGTGCGGAAGATCAGGTTGGTGTCGCGCTCGCTGGCGTCCACCAGGGCCTGCTTGACGTTGTGGTGGATCGGCGCCTCGCGCGTGGCGCAAAAGCGTGTGCCCATGTTGATGCCCTCCGCGCCCAGCACCAGCGCCGCCGCCATGCCGCGCCCGTCGGCAATGCCACCCGAGGCAATCACCGGAATGCCCAGCCGGCGCGCGGCCAGCGGGATCAGCACCATGCCCGGGACGTCGTCCTCGCCCGGGTGGCCCGCGCACTCGAAACCGTCGATGGACACCGCGTCCACGCCCAGGCGCTCGGCCGACATCGCATGGCGGATCGCCACGCACTTGTGGATCACCTTGATGCCGGCCGCCTTGGCGCGCGCGATGTGCTCCTTGGGATTGTTGCCCGCCGTCTCCAGCACCTTGATGCCGCTTTCGATGATCACGTCGAGGTAGCGCGCGTACGGCGGCGGGTTGATCGAGGGCAGCAGCGTCAGGTTGACGCCAAAGGGCTGGTCGGTCAGCTCGCGGGTGCGGCGGATCTCTGCGGCCAGCGCTTCCGGGGTGGGCTGGGTCAGCGCGGTGAGCACGCCAAGCCCGCCGGCGTTGGAGACCGCGGCGGCCATCTCGGCGTAGCCAACCCACTGCATGCCGCCCTGGATGATAGGGTAGCGGGTGCCCAGCAATTCGGTGATGCGCGTCTTCATGATGTTCCTTCTGGCTTCTGGTCTTTGTGTTCTATGCTCGGTCTTCTGCCTGGCTCAGGCCGCCAGGCGTCCTGGCGCCAGTCTACGGCGGCGCTGCCGTCCCTACCTCGTCGGATTCGACGATTGCAGGCGCCCGATTCTGCACTACCTTACCCACACCCATTTCGAGAGAGCCAAGGCCAGCCATGAGCACCCCGAACCCAGCCGTCCCCCCCAGCTTCGAGACCCTGCAATACGCCGTCGACAAGGGCGTCGCCACCATCACCCTGCACCGCCCGGAAAAGCTCAATGCCTTCACCCCGCGCATGATGCAGGACCTGATCGACGCCTTTGACGCCACTGACGCCGACGACGACGTCCGCGCGGTGATCGTCACCGGCTCCGGGCGCGCCTTCTGCGCCGGCGCCGACCTGTCCTCCGGCGGCTCCACCTTCGATTACGAGAAGCGCTACGGCGCCAGCAAGCAAGCCGCCCACCGCGATGGCGGCGGACGCGTGGCGCTGCGCATCTTCCGCAGCCTCAAGCCGGTCATCGCGGCGGTCAACGGGCCGGCGGTGGGCATCGGCGTGACCATGCAGTTGCCGATGGACATCCGCCTGGCCGCAACCGATGCCAAGTTCGGCTTTGTGTTCGCGCGCCGCGGCATCACGCCCGAGGCGGCATCGTCGTGGTTCCTGTCGCGCGTGGTGGGCATTTCCACCGCGCTGGAATGGTGCTACACCGGCCGCGTGTTCTCGGCGCAGGAGGCGCTGGAGCGCGGGCTGGTGCGCTCGCTGCACGCGCCCGAGGACCTGTTGCCAGCCGCGCAGGCGCTGGCCCGCGAGATCGCCGACAATGCCGCGCCGGTATCCGTCGCCATCTCGCGCCAGCTGATCTGGCGCATGGCCGGGGCCAGCCACCCGATGGAGGCGCACCGCCTGGACAGCCGCGCGATCCAGTCGCGCGGCCAGTCGGCCGACGTCAAGGAAGGCGTCAGCGCCTTCCTGGAAAAGCGCCCGGCCAGCTTCCCCGAGCGCGTGTCGCAGGACATGCCGGACTTCTTCGACTGGGGCAACGAGCCGCCCTTTATCTGATCCCCAATGGATCCCCTGCCAAGCCCCAAGGAGAGCCGCGTGAAAGTCAGCATGGCAGTCCAGAGCCGCAAATCGGTACGCGGCTTTCTTCCCACGCCGGTGCCGCCGGAGATCATCCGCGACGTGCTGGAGCAGGCCGCGCGCGCGCCATCGGGCGGCAACCTGCAGCCCTGGCACCTGCACGTGGTGGGCGGCGAGCCGCTGGCGCGGCTCAAGGCCACCATGCGCGAGCGCGTCGCCGGCGCGCCCCGCGGCGAAGGGACCGAATACGACGTCTACCCGCGCGAGCTGGTCTCGCCTTATCGCGAACGGCGCTTCCAGGTGGGCGAGGACCTCTATCGCTGCCTGGGCATCCCGCGCGAGAACAAGCCGGCGCGCCTTGCCCAGTTTGCCAATAACTTCACATTCTTCGGCGCGCCGCTAGCGCTGTTCTGCACCGTGGACCGCCGCATGGGCCCGCCGCAATGGTCGGACCTGGGCATGTACCTGCAAACGGTGATGCTGCTGCTGCGCGAGCATGGGCTGGACAGCTGCGCGCAAGAATGCTGGGCGATGTATCCGGAAACCATTGCGGGCTTCCTCTCCCTGCCCGCCGAACGCATGCTGTTTACCGGCATGGCGATCGGCTACGAGGATCCGGCAGCGGCGGTCAACCAGCTGCGCGCCACGCGTGCGCCGCTGGCGGAGTATGCCGAGTTCATCGGCATCTGAGCGGGTGAACCGGTGAACGGGTGAATGGCTGAACGGCTAAGCGCCATGACCATGCCGATTCCGTTATCGGGTTGCGCGAAACGCCACAAGCCAGCGGCACGTCCGAGTGCCCTTTGCAGGGGTTTCCATCCCCCCGGACGCTGCCTGGGCTCGCTTAATCGCCCGCGCTTCCTTACAGCAAACCCAGTTGCCGCGCGATGGCAACCGCCTGCGTGCGGTTGCTGGCCCGCAGCTTGGCGCTGATATTGCGCAGGTGGGTGCGCACGGTGGTCTCCGAGACAAAGAGCCGATCCGCCATCGCCACGTTGGAGAAACCCTCGGCCAGCAGCTGCAGCACTTTCTGCTCCTTGGGCGTAAGCGGTTCCAGCAGCCCATGGCGCGCCTGCATGGCGGCCGGGTCCACCGGCTCCGGCGCGCCGCCGCAGGCTTGCAGCAGGCGCTCCACGTACCCCGCGGGCAACGCGCTGCCCTGGCGCAGGCAGGCTTCGGCCACCAGCCGGCGCACCTCCGCGCTTTCGTCAGCGAAGATGCGGATGAAGCCTTCCGCCGCGCCGAAGCGCAGCGCTTCGCCCATTGCCTGCAACGCCTGGGCGGCTTCGCCGCTGCGCTGGCAGGCCAGCGCCAGCAGGATGCGCAGCTTGAGCGCCCTGCGCATCAGTTGCGCGCGCTCGGTGGCGGCGAGTTCCGTCTCGATGGCCTCGCGCGTGCGCACGCAGGGCTCGGTGAACAGCGCCAGCCGCAGGCGCCCCATGACCACGTCTTCCAGGTCGTTGGCAAAAGAGCTGACCGCGCTCAGGCCGGGACGCGCGCGCCATAGCGCCGGGTCGGCTGCGTGCTGCAGCGCTTGCTCGGCGGCATGCTGATTGCCCTGCAGCAGCGCCAGGCGGGCGCGCTCGAGCATGGCGCCCAGCACCAGCCGTGGCAGGCCGCGATGATGGCCAAGGTGCTCGAGGGCGGCCAGCCATTCGTGCGCGCCGTCCACGTCGCCGCGGTCGCAGGCGATGCGGGCCAGCACGGTATGGCCGGTGATGATCTGGTCGGGCAGGCCGAGGTCGCGCGCAAGCGGCACGTACACTGTAAGCAGGCGCTCCGCGCGCTCGCGCTCATTGATCTCGTAGAGCGCATCGGCCAGCAGGATGCCGGCCATGGCGTTGCCGTTGGTAGGGCCGTAGCGGTTCGGCAGCATGGTGCTGGCGGCAATGCGAAACCGCGCCAGCGCCTGCTGCAGGCGGCCCTGGCGCAGGTCGATCAGCCCCTCCACCGATTCCGAGAAGATCTTGTTGAAGTTGCTGTCGGAGCCGCGCACCACCTGCCGGGCCACGCCCAGCAGGCGCCGCGCCTCGCGGTAGTCGCCGGTGACGGCGGCCATGCGCGCCATCGAGGTGGCAAGGATGGAGTCCGGGAACGGATAGCCCATGGGCAGCGGCAGCGGATCGTCGCGGCTGCAGGCGCGCGCCTCGTCGAAGCGGTCCATCATGTTCAGCAGCATATGGCGCAGCGCGCGCACATGCGCCAGCAGGTCGCCCTCGGCGCCGGCCAGCGGGATGGTCTGCAGCAGCGCAATGGCGTCGGCCGGGCCGCGCGTAAACGACAGCGCCCACACATGGGCGATCTGCAGCTTGGGCCACGCGGCCAGCGCGTCGGCCGGCACCGCGTCCAGCCAGCGCGTCAGCAGGCGCATGCGGCCCTGCGCCAGCAACTCGTCCACCTTGCCCGCCAGCAGCGGCAGCGCGTGGTCCACCGCGCCGGCCGCCAGCGCATGCTCGATGGCCGGCACCGGCCGGCCCTGCTGCTCATACCAGCGCGAGGCGGCCATCTGCAAGGCGGGCACTTCGTGCGGCATGGCCTGCTGCAGCTGCGCGCGCAGGAAGCTGGAGAAAAGGCTGTGATAGCGGTACCAGCGCGCATTGGGCTGATGGGCCTGAGCAGGCGGCTCCGCGCCGCCGTGGCGCTCGCCATCCAGCGGCATCAGGAACAGGTTGGCCCGCTCCAGCCAGGCGAGGATCTCCTCGCTGTCGGCGGTGCCGCTCACGGCATCGCACAGCGGCCCGCTGAGCTGGTCGAGAATTGACGTGCGCAACAGGAATGCACGCACCGCATCGGGCAGGTGCAGGTAGACGTCCTCCACCAGGTAATCGGCAATCGCGGCGTTCGAGCCGGAGAAGCCGGCGATGAAGGCGTCCGGCTGGCCACGCCGCTCCAGCGCCACCGACGCCAGCCACAACGCGGTGGCCCAGCCTTCGGTGCGCCGGTGCAGCGTGGAGATAGCCGCGGGCTGCAGCGCCAGGCCGCGCGCGCGGCGCAGGAAGGAATCGGTCTCGTCGGCGGTGAAGCGCAGCTGGGCCGGCTCGATCTCCAGCAGCTCGCCACGCGCGCGCAGCCGCGCCAGCCCGGACTCCGGCACCCAGCGCGTGCCCACCACCAGGCGGGCGCCGGGTGGCAATTGCTCCACCACCTGCCAGACCAGGCCGGCCACGGCGGGGTTCTGCAAGGCCTCGAAGTCGTCCAGGAACAGCGTGAAGGGGCGGTCGTGGGCCGCCATGCGGTCGATCAGCGCAAGCGCGTGCTCGCCGGCCGACTGCGGCGCGGGCTGGGCCGCGGCGAGCGGCGCGCCGCCCTTGCGCAGCACCAGCTCGAAGGCGGCTTCGAGCGAGCCCAGAAAACGCGTGGCGTCATTGTCCGCGCGGTCCAGCGTGAGCCAGGCGGTGGCCACGCCTTCGGCGTCCAGCCGCGCCCGGCATTGCAGCATGGCGGTGGTCTTGCCGAACCCGGCCGGCGCGCGCACCAGCACCAGCTTGACGAAGCCGGCCGCGCACACGGCGTCGCAAATGGCGCGGCGCTCCACCTGGAACGGGGTCAGCATGGGCGGGCGCAGCTTTGCCACCAGCGTGGCGGCGCGGGCGGCGCCCCGATGGCCCGCGCTGGTCTCCTCGATTGTTGCCATTCGCCGTGTCTTCCTGTTGGCGGCGGCACCCACGAGCGGTGGATGCCACGCGATCGGCGCCGGCTTATGGTTGCCGGCTGCTGGCGCCACATGCGCCAGGGATCGAACGGCTGATTATGGCGTAAACGCCCGCCCGGCATGCGACGCGGCCGCGATGCCGGGCGGGCGGCCTCGATGCCGGCCACAATGCCTCCCCCCATGCCGGCCACACAAGCAAGCTATACCAGCTTGTTCTCCCGCCCCGCCCAGTAGCGCTCGCGCAGCAGCCGCTTGAGCAGCTTGCCGGTGGGCAGGCGCGGCAGCTCGGCGGCAAAGTCCACCGAGCGCGGGCACTTGATGGCGGACAGATGGGTGCGGCAGAAGGCCAGCAGCTCGTCGGCCAGGGCCGGGCTGGCGCGAGCCATGTCGAGTGGCTGCACCACCGCCTTGACCTCCTCGCCAAAGTCCTCGTTTGGCACGCCGATCACTGCCACGTCCATGACCTCGGGATGGGTCATCAGCAGGTTCTCGGCCTCCTGCGGATAGATGTTGACCCCGCCCGAGATGATCATGTTCGCCTTGCGGTCGGTCAGGTAGAGAAAGCCCTCCTCGTCCACGTAGCCGACGTCGCCCAGCGTGGTCCAGCCGGCGTGCACCGGGTGGCGCGATTGCGCGGTCTTGTCGGGATCGTTGTGGTAGACGAAGCTGCGCCCCTCGGCGAAGTAGATGGTGCCGGGCTCGCCCGGCGGCAGCAGCGCGCCGCTGTCGTCGCAGATGCGCAGCTGGCCAACGGAGGCGCGGCCCACGGTGCCTTTGTGGGTGAGCCAGTCGGCCGAACCCACGGCGGTGGAGCCGTTGCCCTCCGTGCCGGCGTAGTACTCCCAGATGATCGGCCCCCACCAGTCGATCATCTGCTCCTTGATGGCCACCGGGCAGGGCGCAGCGGCATGCACGGCAAAGCGCAGCGAGGACACGTCGTGGCGCTGGCGCACCGCCTCGGGCAGCTTGAGCATGCGCGAGAACATGGTGGGCACGACCTGGGTATGCGTGATGCGGTGCTCTGCCAGCAAGCGCAGGAATGCTTCCGCGTCGAAATGCTCCATCACCACCGAGGTGCCGCCGAGTTGCTGCACGGCCATGTTGTAGCGCAGCGGCGCCGCGTGATAGAGCGGCGCGGGTGAGAGGTAGCGCGTGTCTGAGCCGAACTGGTAAAGCGACCGGCACATCAGCACCAGCGAGCCAGGCACGTCGATCTGCTGGTTGGCCGGCGGCGTGAAGACACCCTTGGGGCGGCCGGTGGTGCCGGAGGAGTACAGCATGTCGGTGCCTGCACATTCGTCGTCGATGCGCCACCCGGGGTACTGGGCCAGCGCCGTCTCGTAGGCGGCAAAGCCCGGCACCGCGCCGTCCATCATCAGGCGCGCAACCAGGCATGGCACCTTGGCCGCCACCCCCTGCGCCACGGCGGCCTGCGCATGCGAGGTGACCAGCATCCTGGCGCCGCTGTCGGCCACGATATGCGCCGCGTCGTCCACGTTCAGGCGCGTGCTGATGCACACGTAGATCAACCCCGAGCGTTGCGCGCCCCAGCACAGCTCGAACAGGCGCGGGTGGTTCTCCAGCAGGAAGGCCACGCGGTCGCCCGGCTGCAGCCCGTGGTCGCGGAACAGCCGCGCCGCCTGGTTGGAGCGCTCGTCAAGCTCACGGTAAGTAACGACGGTGCCGCCGGCCATGATGATGGCCGGCTTGTCCGGGGTGCGCTGCGCATGAACATGCGGGTGCATGACTGACCCTCCTGGAAGTGGGTGTGGCCGAACTGGGTGACTCGATGACTGGGTGACTGGGTGCGTTGGAAACTTCGGTATCGCGGAACCGGCAGGGATGGCATTGCGTGCGGCACATTGTCGGGACAGGTACCCCGGGCGGGCATCGTCGGATGCGACGAACGCGCCTTGGTGCAATGCCGCAAACGCCGATGTGGCCGCCCGTGCGGCGCGCCGCGCGCCAAGGCGATTCGTCGCATCCGACGATGCGAACCGGCGGCCTCTTCACATAATGGCAAGTGCCCCAGCAACCGCGCCAAGGAACCACCGTGGATTTCCAATTCAGCGAAGAACAATCGATGTTGCGCGACACGCTCGCGCGCTACCTGGCCGACCACTACAGCTTCGAAGCCCGCCAGGCGGCAATCCGCTCGCCCGCTGGCTGGCGGGCGTCCTGCTGGCAAGCCCTGGCGCAGGAGCTAGGGCTGCTGGGCGCCGCGTTCCCGGAACGCTTTGGCGGGCTCGGCGGCAATGCCGTCGACCACACGATCGTGATGGAGCAGTTCGGCCGCCACCTGGTGGTCGAGCCCTACCTGTCTACCGTTGTGCTCGGCGGCGGGGCCTTGCTGCATGGCAGCGAGACGCTGGCCGCCAACTGGCTGCCTGCCATCATCGGCGGCGAGGCCACCGTGGCCTGGGCGCACGCCGAGCCGCGCAGCCGTTACTGCCTGCACGATGTACAGGCCAGCGCCGCCCGCGTGCAAGGCGGCTGGCGCCTTGACGGCCACAAGGCCGTGGTGGTGGCCGCGCCGTGGGCCACGCACCTGGTGGTGAGCGCGCGCACCGGCGGCAGCCGGCGCGACCGGGACGGCATCAGCCTGTTCTGGATCGCGCGCAACGCGCCCGGCGTGACGCTGCAGGAATACCCCAGCGTGGATGGCTCCCGGGCCGCCGATATACGCCTGGACAACGTCTTCGTGCCGGATGGCGGCTTGCTGGGCGCCGAGGGCGAGGCGCTGGCGCTGATCGAGCGCCTGAGCGACGAGGCTGCGGTGGCGCTGTGCGCCGAAGCCGGTGGCGCCATGAGCCGCATGCTCGGCGACACGGTCGACTACGCGCGCCAGCGCAAGCAGTTTGGCGTACCGATTGCCACCTTCCAGGTGCTGCAGCACCGCATGGCCGACATGTACGTGCAACTGGAGCAAACCGTGGCGCTGACGCAAGTCGCCGCCATGCAGGCTGGCGCGCAGCCCACGCAGCGCGCGCTGGCGGCCAGCGCCGCCAAGGCGCAGGCCGGGCAGGCCGGCAGGTTCGTCGGCCAGGCCGCGGTGCAGATCCATGGCGGCATGGGCGTGACGGAGGAGCTGGCGGTTGGCCATTACTTCAAGCGCGTCACCGCGATCGACCTGCAGTTTGGCTCCGCCGAACACCACCTGCGCCGTTACGCCGACCTGCTGTATCCGGCTGCCGCGTGAGCCCGCGCATTCCTGCCCCGCACTGACGAACATCCCGAGGCCCATCGATGAATCTCGATTTCTCCCCGCAAGAGCTGCAGTTCCGCGACGAGGTCCGTGCCTGGATCAAGGAAGCCTTCGACCCCGGCCTCAAGGCCCTGATGGCACGCACCAAGAATGGCTATCTCGACAAGGAGGGCCAGGTGCGCTGGCAGAAGAAGCTGTTCGAGCGCGGCTGGGCCGCGCCCAACTGGCCCGAGGAATATGGCGGCCCGGGCTGGTCCCCGGCGCAGCGCTACCTGTTCCAGGCCGAGACCGCCGCCGCCGGCTGCCCGACCGTGTCGCCGATGGGCCTGAAGATGGTGGCGCCGGTGATCATGAAATACGGCAGCCCCGAGCAAAAGGCGCGCTTCCTGCCGCCCATCCTTCGCTCCGACATCTGGTGGTGCCAGGGCTACTCGGAACCCAACTCCGGCTCCGACCTGGCCTCGCTGCAGATGCGCGCCGAGCGCGGCCGCGACCAGGATGGCGAGCACTACATCCTGAACGGCTCCAAGATCTGGACCACGCACGCGCAATGGGCCGACTGGATGTTCTGCCTGGTGCGCACCAGCCGCGACGCGCGCCGCCAGGACGGCATCTCCTTCGTGCTGGTGGACATGCGCACGCCCGGCATCACGGTGGCGCCGCTGCCCACGCTGGATGGCCCGGTCGAGGGCCAGCAGGAAGTCAACCAGGTCTTCTTTGAAGATGTGCGCGTGCCGGTGGAAAACCGTATCGGCGAGGAGGGCCTGGGCTGGACCTACGCCAAATACCTGCTTGAGTTCGAGCGCGGCGGCAGCTACGGCCCGATGCTGCGCCAGCAACTGGCCAAGGTGGCGCGCATCGCGGAGAAGGAGCCCGGCGAGGATGGCGGGCGCTTGCTCGACGACCCGGGTTTTCGCCGCAAGCTGGCCGAGCTGCACGTGCGCGCGGCCGCGCTGGAGGCGAGCGAGCTGCGGCTGTTTTCCAACGTGACGTCGGGCACCTCGATCGGCGCCGCCTCCAGCATGCTCAAGCTGGTGGGCACCGAGACCATCCAGGCCATCAGCGAGCTGGCGGTGGAAGCAGCCGGCCCGTACGCGCTGCCCTTCGTGCAGGATGGCTGGGGTGAATTGCAGGGTCGCGCCACGGGCCCGCAAGCGGGCCCCGACTACGCCGCGCCGCTGGCGCCGCGCTATTTCAACTACCGCAAGGCATCGATCTACGCCGGCTCCAACGAGATCCAGCGCAACATCATCGCCAAGCTGGTGCTAGGGCTGTAAGCCAGGTCAGTGCAGCAGCCCGCCAGCCGGGCTGCGCTCCTGGCCGGCGTCCACCTCATCGCCGGCTTCCAGCGCCTCGGTCACCGTGGCCCGGATCGATTCCGCCTTGAGCAGCAGGCGCAGGGCGATGTCGGCGCCACGGCTGGCCGCCACGCGCGCAATGAAGGCCCGGCGCGCCGGTTCGCCCAGCGTGGCGACGTGTGCGGCTTCGCACAGCACATGCCATGCGGCTGGCTGGCCGTCGAACTGTTGCCGGCGGCGCAGCAGGGTGGCGTCGATGGCGGCGGCGATGTCCGCGTCCCTCACGGTCTGATTGCGCATGGTGCTCTCCTGAACGGGAAACTGGGGTTAGGGCCAGGCGCGGGCCGTGCCACGATCGTTGCTGCCGTGGCTGCTGCCCGTCTGGAACCTGGCGCCGAGCTGGCGCGCGGCATGGATGGCTTCGCTCTTGTTGCTGACCTGCAGGCGCTGGTACAGCAGCGCGACATGGCTCTTCACGGTCGCCACCGAGATATTGAGCAGGCGGCTCACGGTCTTGAGCGCATAGCCCTGCGACAGCAGGACCAGCACCTCGTACTGGCGCGGCGTGAGCTTCAACATGCGCGCCTCGTCGCGCAGCAGGTCGATGCGGGCGCGTTCCGTCGCCAGAACCTGCAAGGGCGCGGAGGGGTGCGGGGCCGGCTGGCGCCAGCGCGCGTCATCGGCCAGTACCAGCCGGATCGCCGCCTCGATCGCCGCCAGCGATGACGCCTTCGGCAGCCACGCGCAGATGCCCCAGGCCAGGTCCGGCGGCAACACGGGCGGTAACGTGCCATCGACCAGCAGCAGCAGGTACTGCGCCGATAGCACGGTGCGTGCGGTCTCCAGCAACGCGCGCGCGCGATCCTGCACCGGCGGCAAGCTGAGGATCACCAGCCCGATGTCGTTCATCTGCCCCTGCAGCATGGCGAGATCGGCCGGATCCACGCAGATCACGTGGCCCAGGCCCTCGACGCCACCAAGCATGCGCAGCAGGCCGAGCCGCAAGAGCGGGTTGTCTTCAAGCAGGAGTGCATTCATGACAGCGTGCCTCCGTGCGAGCTGCTGCGTTCCGGTTCCATCTGCTCCCCCTTTGGCAACGACGTGCCCATCCGGCTTGGCTGGTATTCGCGGCAGCGTTGTCACAGGCAATACCGCAAGCCGCGTGCCAGCGGCAAGGCGTTGAGCGCGGCGGGTGCGAAGGGGATTGCGGCAGGGGTGGCGCCGGCCGGGAAGGCAGGCGCCATAACGGCTGGCGGGAGGGCATGCCAGGCAGGAGGGACCTGGCGGCGCCCCTTGCCAGCAGCGAATGCGCGAGCGGCGGGCCGGCTGCGTGTTACGCGTTACGTAACGCGTTCCGCGGGGCAGGTGGGGGCATTCAGGGAGAATGTCAGCTTGCTGACAAAGCCGGCTCTGCGTTGTCGTGCTGGAAAACACCACGGGCTTCGCTTTGAGTGGCTCCTAGCTAAGCCACCCCTCTCCCCGGCCCTCTCCCCATGAGGGGAGAGGGAGTAACAGCCGTCGTCATTTCAAGCGGCGTTGGCGCACTCGTCGGCTTCGACCGATGCTGCCGGTTTGCTCCCCTCTCCCACTTGTGGGAGAGGGGACGGGGGAGAGGGCGGGCGCTCGTTATGCCGTCGCGGTGGAATAAACCACTGGCTTCGCTTCCCGTGGCTCCTAGCCAAACCGCCCCTCTCCCCAACCCTCTCCCCATGAGGGGAGAGGGAGTAACAGCCGTCGCCATGGCGCGCGGCTTTGGCCCGTTCGGCGGCTTCGGCTAGTGCTCCTGGCCTGTCAGCGTACCGAGCGTCTTGCATTGCTGTGCGCCAGCCTCAGTTGACCCGCCGGTTGTACCCTTCCCAATACGGCTCGCGCAGCTTCCTGCGCAGCAGCTTGCCGGAGGGGTTGCGCGGCAGCGCATCGGCAAACTCGATGCTCTTGGGGATCTTGTAGCCGGCCAGCCGCTCGCGCGCCCACGCCACGATGCTGTCGCGATCCGGCGCCTGCCCGGGACGGGGCACGACGATGGCCTTGACCGCCTCGCCCCATTTTTCGTCGGGCACGCCGATCACGGCCACATCCGCCACTTGCGGGTGGCCGTAGATCGCGCTCTCGACCTCGGCGGGATACACGTTCTCGCCGCCGCTGATGATCATGTCCTTGACCCGGTCGTGGATGTAGACATAGCCCTCGGCATCGAGAAAGCCGGCGTCGCCGGTGCGCAGCCAGCCGTCGGCGTCGATGGTGCGCGCGGTCTCGTCGGGCTGCTTCCAGTAGCCCGCCATGTTCTGCGGCGAGCGGATCATCAGCTCGCCGACTTCGCCCGGCGGCAAGCGCCGGCCTTCCCAGTCCACCACCACCACTTCCACGCCGGGCAGCGGCTTGCCGGCGGCCCGCATGCGCGGCACGTCGTCGGTGGTGTGGTCTTCCGGCGCCAGGGCCACCACCGTGCCGGTGGTCTCGGTCATGCCGTACTGCTGCGCAAACCCGCAGCCGAAGACTTCGATGCCCTCGCGCAGCAAGGCTGCCGGGATCGGCGCCGCGCCATAGAGCAAGGTCTTCAGGCGGGAGTAGTCGATGCGGCGCGCGCGCGGATCGCGCAGCACGAACTGCATCGCCGCGGGCACCAGGAACAGCTTGCTGATGCGCTCGCGCTCAAAGAAGTCCAGCACCGCGCCGGGATCGAAATCGCGCGCCACCACGCCCTTGGCCCCCGCAAGCAAGCTGCGCAGGCCCCAGCCCGAGCCGCCAATATGCGCCACCGGCATGGCCACCAGCGAGACATCGTCGTCCGTCCAGCGCGACCACGAGATATCTTCTCGCTCGCTGGCCTCGGTGCCGGCGGTCAGGTTGCGGTGGGTCAGCATGGCGCCCTTGGGGCGGCCGGTGGTGCCCGACGTATAAAGCTGCAGCACCACGTCGTGCGCGGCGCTCTGGTGCGCCGGTGGCGTGGGCGCATGCGCGTCGCGCCACGTCACATAGGCGGGCCAGTCCGGCTGGCCGCCTTCCATGGCGATCACCCCGCGCACCAGCGGCAGCGTGGGCAACAGCTTGCGCACCAGGTCTGCCGATTCCGGCCCAACGAACAGCAGCGCGGCATCGGAGTGGCCAACGATATAGCCCACCTCCGGCGGCGCCAGGCGCCAGCTCGCGGGCGCCATCACAGCGCCCATCTTGGCTGCCCCCAGCAGCAGCTCGAAGTAGTGATCGCAGTTCTTGCCGATATAGCCGATGCGATCGCCGGGCCCGACCCCGGCTGCCACCAGCGCCTGGGCGACACGATCGCTTTGGCGGTCCAGCGCCAGATACGTGGTCAGCCTGCCTTCGAAAGCATAGGCCACGGCATCAGGCCGCCGCAGCGCGAAGTGGCGCAGCGCATGCGGCAGTGTGGTCAGATAACTGAAATCCACCAGCGTCTCCTTCTCTCGGTCCTGCTGCATGCGCGCGTCCTTTTTATTGTTGTGAACTGCCGGATCAGCGCGGGGCCATGCGGATGGCGCCATCGAGCCGCACCGCTTCGCCGTTGAAATAGCTGTTGCGGCACATTTCCAGCGCGAGCGAGGCAAACTCTTCCGGCGCGCCGAGCCGCTTGGGGAACGGCACCGAGGCGGCCAGCGCAGCCTTGACGTGTTCCTGCGCGCCTTGCAAGAGCGGCGTGTTGAAGATCCCGGGCATGATGGTATTGACCCGAATGCCTTCGCCGGACAGGTCGCGCGCGATCGGCAGGGTCATGCCGACCACGCCGGCCTTGGAGGCGGAGTACGCCGCCTGGCCCATCTGCCCGTCCTGCGCCGCCACCGAGGCGGTATTGATGATGACGCCGCGATCGCCGTCACGCGCATCCAGCGTGAGCATGCCGGCGGCCGAGCGCGCCAGGCAGCGGAAGGAGCCGATCAGGTTGATCTGGATGATGCGCTCGAACGCGTCCGAGGCGAAGAAGCGGATCTGGTCCGGCGCCTCCTTGGCGCGCGATGCGGTCTTGATGGCGTTGCCGGTGCCGGCGCAATTCACCAGGATGCGTTCCTGCCCGAGCGCTGCGCGCGCCTTGGCGAAACCAGCTTCGACCTCGGCTTCCGACGTCACGTTGACCTGGCAGAACACGCCCCCGAGTTCACGCGCCACGGCCTCGCCCTTTTCCGCGTTCATGTCGAACAGCGCGACGCGCACGCCATGCGCCGCCAGCGCCCGCGCGGTGGCTTCGCCCAGGCCCGACGCGCCGCCCGTGATCACTGCCGTTACCGATGCATTGAGTTCCATCTTGTCTCCGCGTTGTCTTGATGTGTGTTGATGATGTGTGTTGAATCTGTGCTGAACCATTCCCCGCATTCCCCGTTCCCCGTCGGCGCGCAGCGCTACGCCTGGGCGGAATGCCTGAGTCCGGCGAGCCGAATAAACGGGCTTGCCAGCGTGGTATGGAGATTCAGGGATGACGGCGCGCAACGCATCGTCCGAAGCGACGAATGCATGAAAGCACATCAAACACGTGAAGCGCATGAAAGCGTGAGCACGCCAGCGCGCGGCGCGAATGCTGCTGCCTGCGGGCAGCAGCATTGGCCATTTGAAGAATCCGCGGCCTGTCTAGCGCCGCGTTGCCAGGTGATACAGCGCCAGCAGGATCACAGCGCCCAGCACGGCGCCGATAAAGCCGGCGGACTGGCCCTGGCGGTACCAGCCCAGGGCCTGCCCAAGGAAGGTCGCAGCGAGCGAGCCGACGATGCCCAGGCCGGCTGTCAGGAAGAAACCGCTTGGCCCGCGCCCGGGCGTGAGCATGCGCGCCACCAGGCCGGCGAGAAAGCCGATGAGAATGATCCAGATCAGGTGCATGTCATGCCCTCCCGGCGGCGCTTCCCGCGGCTCACTTGCATGCCTTGCCGTGATCCGCGTGGAAACCTTGCGCGGTGGCGTCGGCTTCACTCATGTAGGCGCCGTTCTTGGTCTTGCCGTAGTACTTCGTGCCAGGGCAGTGATAGACCTTGGAAGACTTGTTGGCCCATACCTGCCCAGGGCCGCCACCCGGAGCCGCGGCGGCGGCGGGCGCGGCCGGCTTGGCCATCGGCATGGAAGCTGCGGGCGCGGGCGCGGCAGGCTTGGCCATCGGCGCGGCAGCGGCGGGAGCGGCTGGCGTGGCTTGAGCGCGCGCCAGGTGCGGGACCGAGGCGATGAGCGCCGCGGCCAGCAGCATAGGCAAGCCGACGCGCCGGCCTAACGAGGCGGGCGAGGCAGGCAAAACGGTAACGGCGGTAATAGCGTTCAAGGCTTTCATAGCATTCATGACAGGCTCCTGCGGTAACAATGCCATTGGGACAACGAAACGACAGGGCTGCATACAGCCGCAACCCGACCGACACGCAATACCTCACTCAACGGCCCGCACCGTCACTCCGTTGACCGCAACCAGCCAGCACGGGCTTGCTGCCATGGTACGCCTGCTGCACGCCACCCGCTGCTGCGGCCATGCGACACGCGTTGCCGGGTGCCCGGCGCGAGCGGCAACACCGATTGCGGCGCCGCACGAATCCGCGGCGTGTGCGGTATCCGCAATGCGCTACAGTGTCAGGCATCCCCCGGGATTGCCCGGCACCCTCTATCTACCCGCATGAGATGACGCTCGTGATCAGGTCCCAATTCACATTGCCGGCTGCATGCCGGCCAGGCGCACTGCTGCCGATGCTGACGCTGATGATCTGGCTGGCGCTGGCCACGCTGGCAGCGCAGCCGGCACTGGCGGCGCCGGCCGGACTGGCCTCGCTGGCGGCGGTCGTCAAGGCCGAGTCCGCGCCGGCCTCGCAGCCCGCGGCCAGCGAGCCACTCGCGCAGTCGCTCGACCAGGTCATTACCACGCTGCAGAGCGACAAGGACCGCAAGGCCCTGGTCGACCAGTTGCAAACGCTGCGCAAGGGCATAGGTGGGGCCAGTGCGGCGTCAGCGCCACAGCCCGGCCTGCTCGGGGCGCTGGCTGAGGCGGTCGACCATCTCGATGCGTCGCTGGGCAAGGACAAGGGGCCGTGGCACTACTGGCGCTGGCGCATCGATTTCGCGGGCGAGGAGTGGCTGGCCGCACTGACCATCAACGGGACGCGCTCGCCCTGGCAATCGGCACGGGAGTTCTCCGCCGTGCTCGCGGCCTGGTTCTGCGCCGGATGGCTGTTGCGGGAGGCGGTGAGACGCGTGCGCAACCGGCGCCTGCAGCCAGCGGTACGCTATGAGCTGCCCGCAGTGCCGTCCTGGATGGACGTCGGGCTTTACATGCTGCGCAGGGTGGCGCCGTGGGTGGTGGCCTTCGCCCTGGCGATGCTGCTCTCGAGCAGTATGTTCGGACGCTCGCCCGCCAGCATGGCCGGCATGGTGATTGCCTACTCGGTGGTGGCCGGCGCCGTGATGGGCGCGGTGTGCCAGGTCATCTTCGCGCTGTTTACCTCGGCGCACCGTGCGCACGCGGTGCGCGACCTGCTGCTGCACTCCCGCAGGCTGCTGTTCGCCACCGGCGCGCTGGCGGCGCTGGGCGACGTCACGACCGACGCGCGTGTGATCGCCTCGCTCGGCACCAACCTGTCGGCGCTGACCTCCACCGTGGCCAACATCGCCGCGGCGCTGCTGATCGGCGCCTTCACGCTGCGCTTTCGCCGGCAGATCGGCCAGATCATCAGCAACCGGCCGCTGGTTTTCCGTCAGGAGCATCCCGCAATCATGGACCTGTTGCGCCTGGTAGGCGCGAGCTGGCACCTGCCGGTGCTGGCGGTGGTGGTGGCCTCGGTGGCCGGCACGCTGCTGGCCACCGGCTACGCGGACATCTTCCTGCGGCGCACGGTGGGCTCGGTGGCGCTGTTCGTCGCCGCGCTGCTGCTGACGCTGATCACCGGCCGCTCGCCCAAGGCCACGCACCGCGCGCCGCGCTTTCGCGACCGCCAGCGCTCGGCCTACCTGGCGCGCTTCGGGCGTTTCGCGGTAGCGCTGGTGCGGGTGGTGATCTGGTTCGCCTACTTCGAGCTGGCCAGCCGGATCTGGGGCGTGTCGCTGCTCTCGGTGATTGAATCCACCACGCTCGGCAAGCGCATCGGCGAGGCCGTGTTCAGCGTGACCTCCACCGTGCTGCTGTCGTGGCTGGCATGGCTGCTGATCGATACGGCCATCACCCAGACGCTGACGCCCGCGCACGGCCGCGGGCAGCCGCCCAGCCTGCGCGCCAGGACCATCCTGCCGCTGGTGCGCAACGCGTTATTCGTCGCGCTGCTGGTCATCACGCTGATCGTGGTGCTGGCCAACCTCGGCGTCAACGTGACGCCGCTGCTCGCCGGCGCCGGTGTGGTCGGCCTGGCCATCGGCTTTGGCGCGCAAAGCCTGGTGCAGGACCTGATCACCGGCCTGTTCATCGTGGTGGAGGATTCGATCGCCATCGGCGACTCGGTGGAACTGCCCGACCATATTGGCACGGTGGAGGCCATGACCATCCGCACCGTCAAGCTGCGCGACGGCAAGGGTGCGCTTCATATCCTGCCCTACAGCCAGATCAAGGCCATCAAGAACATGTCGCGCGGCTATGCCGTTGCCGTATTCAACATCGGTGTGGCGTATGGCAGCGACCTCGACCAGGCCATTGAGCTGATCCGCGAGACCGGCGCGGAGGTAGCGCGCGATTTCCGCTACGCGCGCAACCTGCTTTCCGGACTCGACATCCTGGGCCTCGATCGCTTCGACCCCAACGGCTCGGTGGTGCTGGCCCAGTTCAGGACGCGCCCGCTGACCCAGGCGGAAATCACGCGCGCGTTCAACGTGCGGCTCAAGCGCAAGTTCGACCAGCATGGCATCAGCATGGCCACGCAGCGGGTAACGGTGCAGGTCGAGGGCGGCCTGGGGCTCCCCCCGGCGCAGGACGCGCAGGCCACTGAGCTGGCGGCCGGCGCCGGGGGCGCTGCTGCGCTTTCAAAGGGTGCGCCGGGGCCAGGCTGAGCCGGCCGAGTCACTATGCGGCTCGCAAAGCGCACGCAGAAACGGGTACGCTTTGCGCGGCCGTGCCCCGCTTCGCGGGCATTTCAGCGCTGAAATAATTTTTAATAATTGCCCAGGCGACATTCCCTGTTTGCGAAGTTATGCTCGCATCCGCATAATGCCGCCACACGGTAACGCGCAGCGCTGACGTACCCGGCATACCGGGCGCCTGACCCCGTCCGGTGGCGTCTGCCACTTCGGAGCCGGCCACAGCGAGCCAGCCGTACCGCTACCAGCGGGCCAATAAAAAGAGCAAAGCAGGATCAGGCGAGAGCCACCGGGGAAAATACTATGGGCGAGCATCCGTCGGCGGATGAAGACTTCCATCGTCTGATCGATTCGATCTACGAGTCGGCGCTTGACGTCACTGCCATGCCAGCCGCGCTGGATCTCTTCTCCCGCTATACCGATATCGAAAGCCCGCATTACCTGGTCTGGGACAAACTGTCCGGACAAGCGCGCCTCGGCGTCACCCCGCATGGCTGCTTCCCGGCGCAGGGCACCTACGTGCCGGAAGGCCTGCATGCGCTGGCAAGCCTGCCCAGGCGCGCGCTCGCGGGCGATCACCCTGGCGACCTGCAGGACGGCGCACCTTGGCGCGCGCCGGCGCATGGCGCCGACCTGGAGCATGGCGTGCGCCTGCTCGATACCGCTGAGGTCTGCGTGCTGATGGGCGGCACGGACCGGGGCGGCCGCCTGGACACCGGTTTCGACGGGACGGAGGGCTTGAGCCATCGCAGCAAGCGGCTCGCGCGCGTGCTGCCGCACTGGGCCCGCGCCGCGCGCATGCAACAACGCAACTTCGAGTTGAGCGGCCTGGCGGCCCTTGGCCTGGCCGGGCTGGATACGCTCGACTTCGGCGTGATGGTGCTGCAGGCCGATATGCGCGTGCGCTACGCCAATATCTGGGCCGAGGCGCTGGTGCAGGCCGACAGCCAGCTCGCGCTGGAAAACGGCGTGCTCAAGGCCCACGACCAGACCCTGCACGCCACCCTGCACAAGCTGCTCGACCGCGCCATGCAATCCCGTGGCGGCGAGGCGGCGGCCGGCTCGTGGATGCACATCACGTCGGGCGGCCAGCCGGTACCCATCATCGTGCTGCCGCTGGTGGCCCGCCAGCCGGTGGAAGGCCCGTGGCAACTGCCGTTCGCGATGGTGCTGATGGGCAATTCCGAATCGCGCTCGGTGCTCGACAGTTCGGTGCTGACGTCGCTGTTCGGCCTGTCGCGCAAGGAAAGCCTGATTGCCATCCGCCTTGCCGCCGGCGAAACCCTGACCGAGATCGCCGACCACGAATTCGTCTCGCCGCACACGGTGCGCGTGCATATTCGCGACATCCTGCGCAAGACCGGCACCCATCGCCAGAGCGAGCTGGTGCGCCTGCTGCACCTGCTGCCAGGCGTGGCGCTGGAGCGCGCCGGCGCGGCGCGTGGCGAGCGCGCGCGCGCCTGATCCGCTGGCCTAGGCGACCACGGTGCTGGCCACCTCCAGCAAGCGCTGCACCTGCCGGTCGTCGCTATCCGTGGACGTGGCCAGCGCGATGCCGATGCGCGCCACCGGCCGCGGGCTGGCCAGCCGCAGGAAACGCACGCGCCGGTTGATATAGCGCGCCGCCACGCTCGGCACCAGCGCCACCCCCAGGCCGCTTTCCACCAGGCTGACGATGGTCTGCACCTGCACCGCCTCTTGCGTCACACGCGGTACGAACCCGGCTTGCTGGCACAGCAGCATGGCGATGGCCTGCAGGTTGGGCACCTCGGCGCTGGGATGCATGATGAAGGGTTCCCCGGCGAGCGCCTTGAGCGCAATCGCGTCGCGCTCGGCAAAGCGGCTATCGGCCGGCACCGCCGCCACGAACTCGTCGTTCTCCAGCGGCATCAGCGTGTAGCCGCCGCTGTGCAAGATGGGAAAGCGCACCAGCCCGGCATCGAGCTGATGGCGCTCCAGCCGGTCCAGGATCGACGCCGAGGTGGATTCATGCAGGATCAGCTCGATCCCCGGGTGCGCGGCCCGAAACGCCGGGATCAGCTTGGGCAGCAAGGCGTAGGTTGCCGAGCCCACAAAACCCACGCGCAGTGCACCGCGCTCGCCATGCGCCGCCGCCAGCGCCGCCGCGCGAGCCTGGCCGGCATGGAACAGCGCGCGCCGCGCGTCATGCAGCGCGGCTTCGCCAGCCTGGGTCAGCCGCACCCCGCGCGAGGTACGCACGAACAGCGGCGTGCCGAGCGCATCTTCGAGCTTGCGGATCGAGATGGAGAGCGGCGGCTGCGCCATGTGCAGGCGCTCGGCCGCGCGGTGGAAGTTGCCGGTTTCGGCCAGGGCGACGAACTGCTGAAGTTGACGAAGGTCCACGCTGATGTCCGTATTGATATCTGGAAGATATCGAATCCTAAAAATCTAATATTAGACGCAAGCGACCCGCCTGATCTACCCTGTGGCATCCGGCGCAAGCCAGGCACAAGAACAGACAGGAGACACCCAGGCATGTTGCCCCTCTCAGGCATCCGCGTCATCGACCTATCCACGGTCGTGATGGGCCCTTACGCCAGCCAGTGGCTGGCCGACCTCGGCGCCGAAGTCATCAAGGTGGAGCCCCCCGAGGGCGACTCCACGCGGCGCACCGGCCCGGCCGCCGAGGATGGCATGTCGGCCATCTTCCTGGGCGTGAACCGCAGCAAGAAAAGCGTGGTGCTCAACCTCAAGCTGCCCGCGGCGCAGGCCGCGCTGGAGCGCCTGCTGGCCAGCGCCGATGTGTTCATGCACAGCATGCGCCCGCAGAAGCTGGCCGGCCTCGGGCTGGACCCCGCCGACGTGATGGCGCGCCACCCGCGCCTGGTCTACGTGAGCTTGCTGGGCTTTGCCGAGGATGGCCCCTATGGCGGCCGCCCGGCCTACGACGACATCATCCAGGGCCTGTCCGGCAATGCCGCATTGATGGCCGCGCAGACCGGCACCATGCGCTACTTCCCCACCATCGCGGCCGACAAGACCAGCGCTCTGGTGGCGGCGCTGTCGATCTCGGCCGCCATTGCCGGGCGCGAGCGCCAGGGCGGCAAGGGCGCGCTGGTGGAAGTGCCGATGTTCGAATCGATGGTGGCCTTCAACCTGGTCGAGCATCTCTATGGCCAGCACTTCGAGCCGCCGCGCGGGCCCACCGGTTATCCGCGCGTGCTGGCGCCGCTGCGCCGGCCCTACCAGAGCGCCGACGGCCACGTCTGCATGATGCCGTACACCGATGCCCACTGGCGCGACTTCTTCACCGCCGCGGGCCGGCCCGACCTGGCCGCCGACCCGCGCTTTGCCGGCATCGCCGCGCGCACGCAGCATATCGAAGCCCTCTACGAGCTGACCAGCGAGATCGTGCGCACGCGCACCACCGGCGCCTGGCTGGCGCTATGCGAAACGCTGCAGATCCCGGTGGCGCGGGTCAACCAGCTCGCTGAGCTGGTGGATGACCCGCACCTGCGCGCCACCGGCTTCTTCGACACGCTGGACGACCCGGCCATGGGCACGCTGCGCTTTACCGGCGCGCCGGTGCGCTTTGACGGCCAGCGCGCGGCGAGCGCGCTGCCGCCACGCCTGGGTCAGCACACCCGCAGCCTGCTTGGCGAGGCGGGCCTGAGCGGCGAGCAGATCGATGAGCTGGGCCGCACCGGCGCGGCCTATTGTGCGTCGCCGGCCACTAATGCCTAACCCTGCCGCATTCCCGCTCCTAACATAAAGGAAGCCGGCCGCCGATGGCGGCCCTCAACAGGAGACGCCGTGCCCCATACCCAACTCCCCCGCCTCGGCCAGGGCTTTTATTGGCAAGACATCAAGGAAGGCCAGGCGTTCCAGACCTTCCGCCGCACCGTGACCGAGACCGACCTGATCAACTTCATTTCGGTCACCGGCATGCTGGAAGCGATCTTTATCGAGGCGGGCTATGAAGGCGGCGCCATCCATGGCCGGCCCGTGCCCGCCGCGCTGACCTACGCCATGATCGAAGGCTTCATCCTGCAGACCATGATCCAGGGCACGGGGCTGGCCATGCTGGAGCTGACGCAGAAGATCCACGCCCCGGTGATGGTGGGCGACACCATCTGGGCCACGGTCACGGTGACCGGCATCCGCCCCACTTCGCGCAATGGCCGCGCCGTGGTGGACTCGGACATCGAAGTCTTCAACCAGCGCCATGAGCGTGTCATGACTTATTCCGCCCGGCGCTTGCTGGCCGGCCGCTAGCCACACGGAGACCCCTGTCTTGACTTCACTGCCCAGCACGTTCCAGCTGACTGCCTTGCCGCCGGCCGCCGCCGCCTTCCGGCACGAGGTGAAGGCATTCCTGGCCGAACACCTGCCGGCCCTTGCGCCCGAAGTCCGCGCCCGTTCATGGATGGGCTTCAACGCCGATTTCAGCCGCGCGCTGGCGCGCCACGGCTGGGTGGGCATCACCTTGCCCGCGCAACATGGCGGCGCCGGGCTCGATCCGTTCTCGCGTTTCGTGCTGGTGGAGGAGCTGCTGGCCTGCGGCGCGCCGGTCTCGGCCCACTGGATCGCCGACCGCCAGAGCGGGCCGCTGATCCTGCGCTATGGCAGCGACGCGCAGAAGGCCTTCTATCTCCCGCGCATCTGCAAGGGCGAAGCCTTCTTCTGCATCGGCATGAGCGAGCCCAACTCCGGCTCCGACCTGGCCAGCGTCGCGACCCGCGCCACGCCGCAGCCGGACGGCGGCTGGCGCTTGAACGGCCGCAAGATCTGGACGACCAACGCCGATCGCTGCCACTACATGCTGGCGCTGGTGCGCACCTCCGGCACGGGCGAGGACCGTCAGCGCGGCTTGTCGCAGGTCATCATCGACCTGTGCGCGCCGGGCGTGACCGTGCGCCCGATCCGCGACCTGGCCGGCGACGCACATTTCTCCGAAGTCAGCTTCGAGGACGTGATGCTGCCTGAAGCGGCGCTGGTGGGCCGCGAAGGCAGCGGCTGGGAGCAGGTCAACGCGGAGCTGGCCTTCGAGCGCAGCGGGCCGGAGCGGCTGTACTCCAGCGTGGTGCTGCTCGATACCTGGATTGCGGCGCTGCGGCGCGCGCCGGCTGCACGGCGCGACACCGTCACCATCGGCCGGCTGGCTGGCCGGCTGGCGGTGCTGCGGGCCATGTCGCTGGCGGTGACCGCCCGGCTTGCCGCAGGCGAGAGCCCGGTGGTGGAAGCCGCGCTGGTCAAGGACCTGGGCACGGAGTTCGAGCAGTCCATTCCGGCGCTGGCGCAGGCCGCGCTGGGCGACGACCCGCACCTCGCCGCCGATCCCGACCTGTACCGCACCCTGGCCTATGTCAGCCAGGTCGCCCCGTCCTATTCGCTGCGTGGCGGCACGCGCGAGATCCTGCGCGGCATGATCGCCCGGGGCCTTGGCCTGCGCTGAACCGGAGTTCCCTATGCATAACGCTTACTCGGACGCGCTCGACAGCGTGCTGCGCGACTGCTGCACGCCCGCCGTCATCCGCGCCATCGAACGCGGCGACGACCACCTACCCCTGTGGCAATCACTGCAAGACAGCGGCTTTGCCGATTGCCTCCTGCCCGAGGCGGCCGGCGGGGCGGGCCTGCCGCTGGACGAACTGGCGCCGGTGCTGTTCGCGCTGGGCCGCCACGCACTGCCTTTGCCGCTGGGCCAGACCTTGTTCGCGCGTGCGCTGCTGCACGCCGCCGGGCTGGCGGTGCCGGCCGAGCCCATCGCGCTGGCGACCTTCGATATGGATGAGGGCGCCACGGATGCAGTCCTCGTCGCAGGCGGCGCGCAAGCGGCCTGGTTCCTGGTGCAGGAAGGCGCGCAATGCATGCTGCTGCCACGTGCCCGCGCGCAAGTCCGCCCGACCGGCGCCCATGCGGATCTGGCCGTGGTCCTGCCGCGCCCCGCATCGGACGGATTGCCACTGTTTACGCTGCCCGCGGGCACGCTGCGCCAGATCGGGGCCTGCCTGCACGCTGTGCAGCTGGCCGGCGCCATGTCGCATGTGTTCGACATGACGCTGCAATATGCCAACGACCGCCAGCAGTTCGGCCGCGCCATCGGCAAGTTCCAGGCCATCCAGCACCAGATCAGCGTGATGGCGGAACATGTCACCGCCGCGCGCATGGCCGCGCAGATCGCCTGCGCCGGCGGCGGCGGCGGCGGCGGCTGGCAGCCGGACCCGCTGCGCGCGGCCATCGGCAAGCTCAACGCCAGCGAAGCGGTCACGCCAGTGGCCGCCATCGCGCATGCCGTGCACGGCGCCATCGGCATCACCGAGGAGTACGACCTGCAGATCTACACCCGCCGCCTGCATGCCTGGCAACTGGCGGACGGGTCGCAGGCTTACTGGGCAAGGGTGGTGGGCGAGGCGGTGTGCGGCCAGCCTGGATCGGGCGTGGTCGATCTGGCCCGAAGCTGGAGCACCGACGCGGCCTGAGCCCCGGACGGGACCGGGGCCGGCCAGGATCAGCCGGCATCGGGCTCGCGCTGCAGCAGGCTCCAGCACAGGCGAACCAGCTCGTCCTCCAGGGCCGGGCTGCCGAGCAAGGGCGAGCCCTCCAGCGCGGCCGAGCGCACTACCCCGAACATGGCCCGTGTGAGCGCGAACATCTGGGCCGGGGCGGGCAAGCGCAGCGCGCTCATGCCCAGCGCCTGCAACTGCGCGCCGATCCGTTCGCTGGCCAGGCGCAGCGCCGCCACGGCATCCTCGTCGCGATCATGGCGCCAGGCCAGGCGGGCCAGCGCGCGGCTATGCGCGTCATAGCCACCAAAGCTGAGCACATAGGCCTGCACATAAGCCCGCAGCGCGGCGCGCGCGGCTTGCGGCTCCGCCAGTCCCGCCGCTGCCGGCATGGCGGCCAGGCGTTCAGCCAGCATCGTTTCCAGGGCCACCAACGCCGCCTCGCGCTGTTGCTCGATCAAGGTGCGGCCAATCGCCGCGCGGTCTGCAAAGTACTGGTAAAGCGAGCCAACCGAAACCCCTGCCAGCGCAGCGATCTGCTCGGTGGTGGGCTCAGGCTGGGCACGCATCTCGTGTTCGGCGAACAGCTGCGCCGCGGCTTGCAAGATGGCTTGGACGGTATGTTGCGCGCGCTGCTGCGAGGGCTGGCGGCGCTTCGGCGGTTCGGTGGCGGCAGGCATGATGGAATCTGAGGAGAAAGCGAATTGGCTGCGACGCGGCAAGCCGATAGATTGTCGCACGGTGCCCCAAGCACGGGCTAACCGGACAAGTCCCAGAACATGCACACCACTGCCTTGCCTTCACCCACTTCACCCACTTCACCCGTTACACCTGCTCCACCCGTTCCACCCGCATCGGCGCTGCCGGCGCATTCGCCCGGCCCGCACCGCGCCCCCGAAGTAATCGTGGCCGGCGCCGGCATTGCCGGGCTGTGCGCGGCCGATGCGCTCGCCCGCGCCGGCGCGCGGGTGCGCGTGTTCGAGGCCGCCGGGGATGTCGGCGGCCGCATGCGCAGCGAAACCCTCGGGCCGCATGGCATAGAGTGCGGCGCACAATTCCTGTCGAGCGGCTACACGGTGCTGCCGGCGCTGGCGCGGCGGTTTGGCCTGGACGGCGGACTGCAAGCCGCCAGCGACCTCAACGCGGTGGTGCGCCAAGGCCGGCCGCGCCGCGTGCGCGCACAGAGCCTGCTGGACCCGCTGCGCAGCGGCCTGCTCGGATTGCCGGCCTGGCTCGGCTTGGGGCTGGCGCTGGGCCGCGAAGGCCGCGCGCTGCGCACGCTGCCGCTCGACGACCTTGGCCAATGGGCGCGCTACGATGCGGATTCCGCCAGCGAATGGCTTGGCCAGCGTGGTTGCCGCGAGGCGCTCGCCTATGTCACGGAGCCGCTATTGCAGGGATTCTATTTCCTCACGCCTGAATCGTCCTCCGCCGCGCTGATGCTGATGGCTAGCGGCTTCGGCTGGCGCCGCTGTGTCAACACTTCGCTGGTCGGCGGCCTGCAAAGCCTGCCACGCGCGCTGGCGCGCACGTTGCAGGTGGAGACCGGCCGGCGGGTCGCATCGATCCGCCAGCAGGACACGGGCGTGGTGGTGAGCGGCGCGGGCTTCGAAGCCACGGCCGACTACGTTGTGTGCGCCCTGCCGGCACCCTTTGCCCGGCAAGCCTGGACGGGCGGGGATGCGCTGGAGCGCCGCCTGCTCGCCACGCCCTACAGCCGCACCATCAACCTGTCCTTGCTCACACGGCCGGGGTTTCGTGTGCCGGCCGCTTTGGCGAGCGTCTACGGCGTATTGGTGCCGCGTGCCGAGCGCCGGTACGTAGCCGCGCTGGCGCTGGACGCCGGCAAGCGCCCGCTAGCGCGTCCCGCCGGCGGACATGGACAAGTCATCCAGGTCATGCTGGAAGACCGCGCCGCCGCGGATCGGTTGGGCGCGAGCGATGCGCAGATCCTCGCCGACGTGCTGCCCGGGGTCGAACATTACCTGCCGGGCATCTCGCGGCAATTGCAGGACTGCCTGGTCACGCGCTGGGCGCAGGCAATGCCCACGGTGCCGGTCGGCCGCGCCGCCGACGTGCTGGCGTACCGCAGCCGTGCGCCGGCATCGCGGCAACGGGTCTTCCTGGCGGGGGACTACGTGAATGCGCCCTTCACGGACGCTGCCGCGGCTACCGGCTTGTGGGCCGCGCAGGCCATCATGCGGGCGGTGTCATCCACCGCCCGCGCAGGCTGACGCTGCCATGCCCATTCAAGCCGCCTTGCGATGCCGGCGTTCCGGCTTGCATTCGTACTTGGATTCGCGCCGGCCATCTTCATAGGCCACTTCCAGGCGCACCGTAAAGCCCCACAGCCGCGTGACGTGGCGGATCACCTCGTCGAAATTCTGCGCCAGCGGGCGGCGGTCGTTCTGCAGGTGGCGCAGAGTCAGGGAGCGGTCTCCGCCCACATCCACATTGGTGATCTGGATGTTGGGCTCCATGTTCGACAGGTCGTACTGGTTGGCCAGCAACTGGCGGATGTTCCGGTAACCCTCATCGTCATGAATAGCGGTCACGCGTAGCTTGCCTTCGCGGTCGTCGTCGAGCACGGAGAACAGCTTGAGCTCGCGGATCACGCGCGGCGACAGGAACTGCAGCAGGAAGCTCTCGTCCTTGAAGTTGCGCATGGCGAAGTCGAGCGTCTTGCGCCAGTCGCTGCCGGCGAATTCCGGCGCCCAGCGGTAGTCTTCCTCGGTCGGGTTCTCGCACATCCGGCGCAGGTCCTGGAACATCAGGAAGCCCACGGTGTACGGGTTGAGGCCGCTGTAGTAAGGGCTGTTGTACGGCGGCTGGTAAATCACATTGGTATGCGCCTGCAGCAGCTCCATCATGAAGGCGTCGTTGACCAGGCCCTCTTCATACAGCTGGTGCAGGATGGTGTAGTGCCAGAACGTGGCCCAGCCTTCGTTCATGACCTTGGTCTGGCGCTGCGGGTAGAAGTACTGCGCGATCTTGCGCACGATGCGCACGATCTCGCGCTGCCACGGCGCCAGCTTGGGCGCGTTCTTCTCGATGAAGTAGAGCAGGTTTTCCTGCGGCTCCGGCGGGAAGGCGGCGTCGCGCTCGAACCCTTCATCGTCTTCCAGCGCATGCGCGCGGTGCTTGGGCAGGGTGCGCCACAGGTCGTTGACCTGCGTCTGCAGGTAGTTCTCCCGCTCGGTCTGGCGCGCCTGCTCCTCGGCAATGGAGAGCTTCTTGGGCCGCTTGTAGCGGTCCACGCCGTAGTTCTGCAGCGCGTGGCAGGAATCGAGCAGCGCCTCGACTTCCTGCTCCCCATAGCGCTGCTCGCATTCGGCTACGTAGTTTTTGGCGAACAGCAGGTAGTCGATGATGGCATCGGCGTTGGTCCAGGTGCGGAACAGGTAGTTGCCCTTGAAGAAGGAGTTGTGGCCGTAGCAGGCGTGCGCGATGGTCAGCGCCTGCATGGGCATGGTGTTCTCCTCCATCAAGTACGCGATGCAGGGATTCGAGTTGATGACGATCTCGTAGGCCAGGCCCATGTGCCCGCGCTGGTAGCTGCGCTCGGACGCGAGAAAATGCTTGCCGTACGACCAATGGCTGTAGCCCACGGGCAGGCCAGACGACGCATAGGCGTCGAGCATCTGCTCCGCGGTAATGATCTCAACCTGGTTGGGATAGGTGTCCAGACCGAAATCGCCGGCAATGCGTGCGATTTCGCGGTCATAACGCTGGATCAGCTCAAAGGTCCACTCCGAGCCGGTAGAGAGATATGCCATTTACGACCCCCGTTGCGGGTGAAGCTAGGGTTGCGCCCCTCTCCCACACTGCGGGAGAGGGGAAAACACCTGCAAAAAACCAGGGCGACTTCAGCGGCTGGATGGCCATGCCGCTTTTTTCTGGAACAGGTCATGCAGCACAGGGTAGATCTCGTCCGCCCCGATGATGCGCTGCATGGCGAAGTTCTCATGCCGGTCCTTGACCGCCAGATACTCTTCCCACAGGTTCTGCGGCTCTTCCGAAGCCACTTCCACATAGGCGTAGTACTGCACCAGCGGCAGGATGGACTCGCGCAACAAGCGCCCGCACAACTCCGAATCGCCCGCCCAGTTGTCGCCATCCGAGGCCTGGGCGCAGTAGATATTCCACTGGCTGGCGGGATAGCGGTCGTGAATTACCTCGACCATCAGCTTGAGCGCGCTCGATACGACCGTACCACCGGATTCGCGCGAATGGAAGAAATCTTCCTCGTTCACTTCCTTCGCCACCGTGTGATGACGAATGAACACCACGTCGATGCGATCGTAGTTGCGCTTGAGGAAGAGGTACAGGAGCATGAAAAAGCGCTTGGCGAGATCCTTGCGGCTCTCATCCATGGACCCGGACACATCCATCAGGCAGAACATCACCGCCTGTGCCTGCGGGCGCTTTTTCAGCACGCGATTGTTGTAGCGCAGGTCGAGCTTTTCGATAAAGGGCACGCGCTCCACGCAGGCGCGCAGGTGACGCATTTCCTTCATCAGCTCCAGCGCCCGTGCCGAGTAAGGCCCGTCCTGCTCCAGCACCTCGCCATACTCCTGCTCCAGCACCGCGAGCTTTTTCTGGTAAGGACTGGACAAGGCAATGCGCCGCCCGAGCGAGCTTCGCATCGTGCGCAGGATGGACAGGTTGGACGGCGTGCCGTCGATCGAGAAGCCAGCCCGGACCTTGCGGACCTCGGCGATCTTGGCAAGGTGGCGCTTGGCCATGTCCGGCAGCGCCATGTCCTCGAAGAAGAAGTTGAGGAAATCCTCGCGCGACAGGCTGAAGACGAAATCATCCTCGCCTTCACCCGAATCGCTCGCCTTGGAGCCGCCGCCGCCCCCGCCTTGCTGCTGGCGGTCGAAACTGTCCCCCCGGACAAATTTCTTGTTGCCCGGATGGATCCACTCCCGCCGGCCGCCCTGGCCGTGGTGAAAAGCGGGCTCGGAAATGTCCTTGACCGGAATGGACACCTGCCCGCTTTGTTCGATGTCCATGATCTTCCGGCCGGACACCGCCTTCGCTACCGCCTGGCGTATCTGTTCGCGGTAGCGTTTGATGAAGCGTTGCTGGTTGACGGCACTCTTGTTGCCGCCGTTCTCGCGCCGATCGATGACCGTGGCCATATGCTTGCCCTCGCTTAGAGGCCTCGTTCAGGCGCCGTTACGATGATTTTCTTACGCGCAAATACCACTCCACAAGTAAGCGGACCTGCTTCGCGGTGTATCCCTTCTCAACCATGCGGTTGACGAAGTTCGCGTGCTTGTCCTGATCCTCGCGAGAGGATTTGGCGTTGAACGAGATCACGGGCAACAGATCTTCGGTGGTGGAGAACATGCGCTTCTCAATCACCATGCGCAACTTCTCGTAGCTGGTCCACGCGGGGTTCTTGCCCGCGTTGTTGGCCCGCGCGCGCAGCACGAAGTTGACGATCTCGTTGCGGAAGTCCTTGGGGTTGGATATCCCCGCAGGCTTCTCGACTTTTTCAAGCTCGTCGTTCAACGCGTTGCGATCGAGAATCTCACCGGTATTCGGGTCGCGATATTCCTGGTCCTGGATCCACAGGTCCGCAAAGACCACGTAGCGATCGAAGATGTTCTGGCCGTATTCGGAGTACGACTCCAGGTAAGCGGTCTGGATCTCCTTGCCGATGAACTCCACGAACGGTGCGGTCAGGTACTCCTTGATGTACGACCGCAGCTTGGCCTCCTGCTCCGGCGGGAACTGCTCGCGCTCGATCTGTTGCTCGAGCACATAGAGCAGGTGCACCGGATTGGCGGCCACCTCGGTATTGTCGAAGTTGAAGACCTTGGACAAGACCTTGAAGGCGAAACGCGTGGACAAGCCGTTCATGCCCTCGTCGATGCCAGCGTAGTCGCGATACTCCTGGTACGACTTGGCCTTGGGGTCGACATCTTTCAGGCTCTCGCCGTCATAGACGCGCATCTTGGAGAAGATGTTTGAATTCTCCGGCTCCTTGATGCGGGTGAGCACGGCGAACTGCCCCATCATCTTCAAGGTGTTGGGCGCGCAAGGCGCGGCCGACAGCGAACTGCTGCGCAACAGCTTGTCGTAGATCTTCACCTCCTCCGACACGCGCAGGCAGTACGGCACCTTGACGATGTAGATCCGGTCGAGGAAAGCCTCGTTGTTCTTGTCGGCCTTGAAGGTTGTCCACTCGGCTTCGTTCGAGTGCGCCAGGATGATGCCGTCGAAGGGGATCGCGCCGAAGCCTTCGGTGCCCTTGTAGTTGCCCTCCTGGGTGGCGGTCAGCAGCGGGTGCAGCACCTTGATCGGCGCCTTGAACATCTCCACGAACTCAAGCAGCCCGCGGTTGGCCAGGCACAACCCGCCGGAATATGAGTAAGCGTCCGGATCGTCCTGCGGGAAATCTTCCAGCTTCCTGATATCTACCTTGCCGACCAGCGAGGAGATGTCCTGGTTGTTTTCATCTCCCGGCTCCGTCTTGGAAATCGCGATCTGCGACAACACCGACGGGCGCAGCTTGACCACGCGAAAGCGCGTGATGTCGCCGTTGAACTCATGCAGGCGCTTGACCGCCCAGGGCGAGGCGATGGTGTTGAGATAGCGCACCGGGATGCCGTAGTCCTCTTCCAGGATCTTGCCGTCTTCCTCGGGGGAGAACAGCCCGAGCGGCGATTCATGGATAGGCGAACCCTTCAATGCGTAGATGGGAATCTGCTCCATCAACGCCTTGAGTTTTTCCGCGAGCGAGGACTTGCCTCCCCCCGGAGGCCCAAGCAGGTAAAGGATCTGCTTGCGCTCCTCGAGCCCTTGCGCGGCATGCTTGAAGAAGGCGACGATCTGCTCGATCGTGTCCTCCATGCCGTAGAACTCGCGGAAGGCCGGATAGACCCTGATGACCTTGTTGAAGAACAGGCGGGACAGCCGAGGATCGTGGTGGGTATCCACCAGTTCGGGCTGACCAATGGCGGCGAGCATGCGCTCGGATGCGGTCGCATAGGCGGAAGGATCCTTCTTGCAGATATCCAGGTACTCCTGGATGCTGTATTCCTCTTCCTTGCGACCTTCGAAGCGTGTGGCGTAGTGGCCGAAAATGTCCATACCTCACTCCCGTCAGAGACCCGTCCGAGGCGAAGGTAGATCTACTACAACTCAAGATCTCGCGGCAGCGCTTGCGGTTCCGCCACCCCGGCTTGGCGGTGCTGCCATGTTGCGAAATCTTTACTTAATCATAGTCAAATAACGGCGAGAGCTGAGAGTCGGTTGACGAGCTTTGCAATGGCGCAACGGATCAGCTCGACTCACCGTACTACCACTTCAGGCCCCACTCGCGACGGGCATTTGAACCATGTCTTGTGACACACATTACACCTTTCCGTTATTCCGTGCACACCTGCTTTTGTAACGAGAAACGCGCTTGCCCCCTCGCAACCCCCACTGGGCGGGACTTTGCGGCCGGCCTACTTCCAACGTACTACGACGTTGGCATGAGAGGCTTGCCGCATGGCCCCGCACACACGCATCACAGCGTGCGTGCCACCAGCTCCTTCATGATTTCGTTGGAGCCGCCATAAATCTTGCTGACCCGCGCGTTCGCATACATGCGCGCGATCGGGTATTCGAGCATATAGCCGTACCCGCCATGCAGTTGCAGGCATTCGTCGATGATTTCGCAGTTCTTCTGCGAGCACCACCACTTGGCCATGGCCGCCGTGGGCGCATCGAGCTCGCCCCTCAGCAAGCGCACCATGCAATCATCGACGAAGGTAGCGGCGATGGTTGCCTCGGTCTTGCACTCCGCCAGCTTGAAGCGCGTGTTCTGCATATCGATCAGCGGTTTTCCAAACACCTGCCGCTCGCGCACGTAGTCGGTGGTGAGCTCGATCGCGCGCTGCATGCTCGCCACCGCACCAAGCGCGATGATCATGCGCTCCTGCGGCAGTTGCTGCATCAGCTGATAGAAGCCCTTGCCCTCCTCGTCGCCCAGCAGGTTCTCCACCGGCACGCACACGTCGTCGAAGAACAACTCGGCGGTGTCCTGGCCTTTCTGCCCGATTTTTTCCAGAATTCGGCCGCGCCTGAAGCCAGGCTGGTCCCGGGTCTCGACCATGATGAGCGAGACCCCTTTCGCGCCGGCATCGGGATCGGTCTTGGCTACCACGCAAACGAGGTCGGCGTGGTAGCCATTGGTGATGAAGGTTTTTGCACCGTTGATGCGATAGATGTCTCCGTTCTGGGTCTTCTCACGCACCGCTCGGGTGCGTACCGACTTGAGATCCGAGCCCGCGCCGGGCTCCGACATGGCGATGGCGGCCACCATGGCACCTGAAGCCATCTGCGCAAGCCATTTGCGCTTCTGCGCCTCGGTACCGTAGTTGAGCAAGTAATGGGCCACGATGCCGCTGTGCACGCCATTGCCCAGGCTGGTGGCGATGGCGCGTGCCATTTCGTTACAGATCACAGCCTCGTGGGCAAAGTTCCCGCCGCCGCCGCCGTACTCCTCGGGAATGCTGGCGCACAGCAGGCCAACCTCGCCGGCGCGGTTCCAGACTTCGCGGTCGATGTAGCCGCGCTCGGCCCAGCGCGCCTCGTTCGGCACCAGCTCGCGCTCCACGAAGCGGCGGACGGTGTCCTGGAACATGACCAGGTCTTCGCTCATCCAGGGCACCTTGCGGGCGGCCATCGCCATGTTCTTGTCGGAATTTCCCATGTTGTTCTCCTTGATGGTTGCCGGTGTTGCCGGTGTTGCGTTGCAGCACCACGCGCTTGTTGTTGTGTGGTTGTGTGGTGGTTCAGTCGGGCCAGCGATAGCGCGGCGGCTGCTTTTCCAGGAAGCGCGCGGCGGCCTCCTTGCGGTACTCGGTGGCGAAAGCGATACCCTGGCCGTCTGCCTCCATCTCCAGCATGCTGTGCAGGTCCTGGTTCAGCGAGGCATTGAGCGCCTTCTTGGTCAGCGCAACCGCTACCGGCGAAGCTTCGGTAAAGGCCGAGGCGAGCGCCAGCGCGCGGGCATGCAGATCCTCCGGCGGCACGATTTCCATCACGATGCCCTGCTCCAGCGCCGCTGCGGCGCTCAGTTCACGCATCGAGAACATCAGCGCCTTGGCGCGCTGCAGGCCGATCATGCGCGGCAGCGTGTAGAACACACCGCAATCCGGGATCAGGCCCAGGCGCAGGAAAGGCAGGCCAAAGCGCGCGCGCGGCGTGGCCAGGATGATGTCGGCCACGAGAGCCAGGCTGAAGCCGGCGCCATAGGCCGCGCCGTCTACCGCCGCGATCACGGGACGGTCGAGGTGGATCAGGTCTTCCAGCCAGGGATGGATGGCCGCCAAGCGCTGGCGGCCCTGGTCAGCGCTGATTTCGCCTTGCATCGAGCTGATGTCGCCGCCGGAACAGAAATCCGTGCCCGCGCCGGTGAGGATCAGCGCGCGCACGCTGGTGTCCTGGCGCAACTGGTGCACAACCTCGCCGATTTCGCGGCGCATGGTGCCGTTCAGGGCGTTCTTGCGTTTCGGGAAGTCGAGCGTGAGGGTGGCAACCCCGTCGGCAACGGCGTAGCGAATGGTCTCCATGGCGAACTCCTCTGGGTTGGCTCGGTGAGTAAATGCAGTAGCAGTCATAAAATCGGCGCGTCAGTCAAGCTGGATGTTGGCGTCGCGGACGATGCGCGCCCACTTGGGCGTGTCCGTCGCGATCACCGCGGCCAGTTCTTCCGGGGACGAGCCCACCGGCTGCAGCCCCATCGCCACCAGCTTTTGCGAGATGTCCGGGAGCCGCACGATGCGGGCGATCTCGGTGGAGAGCCGGGTAACCACGTCGCGCGGCGTATTGGCGGGCAGGAACATCGAGAACCAGCCGCTCGGCTCAAACCCGGTGAAGCCGGCCTGCGCGAAAGTCGGCACCGAGGGAATCGATTTGTAGCGCTGGGCGCCCGTGATGGCGAGGATCTTGAACTTCCCGCTATTCAGATAGCTGTTGGCCGAGGTCACATCGACAAACGCCGAATCCACCTGCCCACCCAGCACGTCGCTCATCAGCGGCGCGGCGCCTTTGTATGGAATGTGTGCAAGGTCCACGTGCGCCTGCATCTTGAGCAGCTCGCCATGCAAATGCGAGGAGGTGCCGTTGCCGTAGGAGCCGTAGCTGAGCTTGCCGGCCTTGGCCAGGGCCACGAACTCAGCGAGCGTGCTGGCCGGCACCCGGTTGGGCACCACGAACAGGTCGGAGGACCTGGCCAGCAGTGAAACCGGCGCGAAGTCGCGGGCCACGTCGTACGGAATGCGCTTGTACAGGCTGGGCGACTGGATCATGGCGGTGATGCCGAGCAGCATCGTGTAGCCGTCGGGCGGCGCCTTGGCCACGATGTCGTTGCCCAGCATGCCACTGGCGCCGGGCTTGTTGTCAACCACCACCGGCTGGCCCCAGGCCTCGGTCAGGCGCTGGCCGATCATGCGCGCGATGGTATCGGTGCCGCCGCCGGCGGGATACGGCACCACCATGCGGATGGGCCGCGCTGGATAGGTGCCCTGCGCCTGCGCGGGCCACTGCCATCCGCCCAGCAACGCACCGCCGCCCAGCACTGCCGCCTGGCCCAGCCAGTTTCGTCTCGATGTCTTCATGATGTCTCCCATCGTTCTCGTTGTTCTCGGTGTTCTCGTTGTTCTGGTTCAGGCCACGCTGCCGGCGGCGGCCGACTGATCTCCGCCTTGGCCCTGCTCCAGCTCCTGCAGTGCCCGCCACTGGATCTTGCCGGTGGCCGATTTGGGCAAGGCGTCGACAAAGCTGACAATGCGCGGCACCTTGTAGGCCGCCAGCCGCTCGCGGCACCACGCCATGATCTGCTCGGCGCTGGCCTCGGGCGTGCCGCGCGCGGCCGGCTTGAGCGCCACCACGGCCTTGACGGTCTCGCCGCGGCGCGCATCGCGCGCGGCGATCACGCAGGCTTCATGGATGGCGGGATGGCCGTAGAGCAGGTTCTCCACCTCCGCCGGCCAGACCTTGAAGCCGGATGCGTTGATCATGCGTTTGAGCCGGTCGCGCATGAAGAAATAGCCTTCCTCATCCATGAAGCCGAGGTCGCCGGTGCGCAGGAAGCGCTTGCCATCGATCTCGATGAACGATTCCGCGTCGGCCTGCGGGTTGCGCCAGTAGCCGCGCATCACCTGCGCGCCATGGGTCACGATCTCGCCCAACTCGCCCTGCGGCAGCTCGGCCAGCGTGTGCGGGTCGATCACGCGCGCGTCCACGCCGAACGTGGCAATGCCCAGGCATTCGCGCTTGGGCCGGTGGCGCGGATTGGACAGCAGGAAGGCGGCGGTCTCGGTCAGGCCGTACGCCTCCACGTAAGGCAGGCCAAAGCGCTCCTGCAGCATGGTGGCCACGGCGTCCGGCATGGCGGCCCCGCCGCCGCCCAGGTAGGCAAGGCTGGAGAGGTTGCGCTCGCCGATGCCCGGCTGCGCGAAGAAATCCACCAGCATGGCGGGCGGCGCGCCCCAGGTGGAAACCTGGTAGCGCTCGATCAGGTCTGCTGCTGCCGCGCGATCCCAGCGCGGCAGCAGCACGATGGTGGCACCCAGGTAAAGGGGCGCGTGGATGCCGTTCTGCATGCCCAGCAGATGGAACATCGGTGCGACCGACAAGCACACGCTCTGCGGGCTTGCGCTGCGCCACAGCTGCGAGCCCACCGCCGCGCTCATCAGCGTGCCGTGTGTGTGCATGCAGCCCTTGGGATGGCCAGTGGTGCCCGAGGTGTAGGCCAGCATGCACAGCGTGTCGTAGCCGGCCTCGTGCGCGCGTGGGGCATGGCCCGCGGCGTCGGCCTGTGTCCATGTCGCCAGCGTGGCGCCTGCGGGCGCGCGTTCGGGTAGCGGGGTGCGCTCGTAAAGCCAGGCGGGCACGCTGTCGGCGCCGCCGGCCGCCTCGAGCATGTCCCCATACTGATGCACGATGACATGCGCCAGCCCGGCGCCATGCAGCGGCGCAATCTGCGGATATAGCTCCGCCGCGACGAAGGCCGCCACCGCGCCGCTGTCCGCGGCCACGTGTTCGAGCTCCCCGGTCAGCCACATCGGGTTGGCTGGCACGACCACCGCCTCGGCACGCAGGATGGCGTAGTAGGCGACGATGAACTGCGGGCAGTTCTGGCTGAACAGCATCACGCGGTCGCCCGGCGCCACGCCGCAAGCCTGCTGCAGGTAGCCGGCCATGCGCTCGATCTGCGCATGCAGGCTGGCGTAGGAGATGGCCGTATGGAAATACTGGATCGCGGTCTTGTCCGGATAGCGCCGGGCGGCCACCTCGACGTTGTAGGCCAGGCTGGTGCGCGGCACGCACACCTCGGCGGGCATGCCTGGGGGCCAGTGGGGAGAACGGTAGGCCGGGGCGCGGGTAGCAGAAGCAGCTTGATTCATAAGAAACACAAAGTGGGAAAATTGCAGGCCGCCACCGGCCCGGCGCCCATCAAGGCGGCGTGCATCGGGACGGCGTTAGTCAAGACGGATGTTCCGGGTGCGGATGACCTTGCCCCAGCGCGCGTAATCGCTGCGCATGGTCTCGGCGAAGGCATCGGGCGTGCTGCCGGCAAGCACTACGCCCATGTCGTTCATGCGCGCGCGCACGGCTGGCATGGCCAGCACGCGGTTGACGTCCGAGGAGAACTTTTCTATCACCGGGCGCGGCGCGGCGGCCGGCAGCAACAGCCCGAACCAGCCCATCGAATCCATGCCCGCGATGCCAGACTCGCGAAAGGTCGGCACGTCTGGCAGTTGCGGCGCGCGCGCGGGGCCGGTCACCGCCAGCGCGCGCAGGCGGCCGGTTGCCGTGTGCGGGCGCGCGCCCATCACCGAGATGATCGCCGCGGGTATCTGCCCGCCGAGCAGGTCGTTCAGTTCCGGCGCCTCGCCCTTGTACGACACGTGGGTCATGTCCAGCCCCGCCGCCTCGTTGAACACTTCGCAGTAGAGATGGCCGCTTGAGCCGGTGCCGTAGGAGCCATAGTTGAACTGCCTTGGCCTGGACTTCACCAGCGCGATGAATTCGGCCAGCGTCGTGGCGGGCACCGAGTTGTGCACCGCGAACACCAGGCTGGTGGTGCCAAGATTGGACACCGGAGCGAAATCGCGCACCGGGTCGAACGGCGCCTTGGCATAGAGGCTCGGGGCCTGGACCAGCGTGGTGATGGTAAGCAGCGCGGTATGGCCGTCGGCATCGGCCTTGGCCACGGCGTCGGCGCCGATCATGCCGCTGGCGCCTGGGCGGTTTTCCACCACGATGGGGCGCTGCCACATCTTGCCGAGCGGCTCGGCAATGGCGCGTGCCAGCACATCGGTGGCGCCGCCCGCGGGGTAGGGCACCACCAGCCGCACGGGCTTGGCCGGGAAAGCGTCGGCACGCGCGGGGCTCAGCCCCAGGCCCAGGCCGCCGGCGGCGAGGGCACCGGCTCCGATCTGCTGCAATGCCTTGCGGCGCGTGTGCTGCATCGCTGCTCCTGAATCCGCCCCGAACGGGCACGAGAGGGTTGGGAAATGCTGCAGGCTCAGTCGAGCCGGATATTGAGCTTGCGGATCACGCCGTTCCAGTAAGCCTGGTCGGCGCGCGCCACCTCGGCGAACTCCATCGGCCGGGTGCCTTTGACGATCACGCCAAGGTCGGTCATGCGCTGCCGGATATCGGGCGTGGCCAGGATGGCGTTCACGTCCGCCGAAACCTTGTCCACGATCGGCCGCGGCGTGCCGGCCGGGGCGAACAGGCCGAACCAGCCGGGCCCGTCCAGGCCGCTGTAGCCCAGTTCCTGGAAGGTCGGCACCTCGGGCAGCATGGGCGCCCGGGTGTTGCCCACCACGGCCAGCGCGCGCAGGCGGCCGGTGCGCATATGCGGCTTGATCCCCATCACGGAGATGGTGCCCACCGACACCTGGCCGCCCAGCAGGTCGTTGAGCAGCGGCGCCTCGCCTTTGTAGGGGACATGGATCATGTCCAGCCCGGCGGCGCCGGTAAACACTTCCATATAGAGGTGCGCACCGCTGCCGGTGCCGTAGGTGCCGTAGGAATACCCTTTCGGCTTGCCCTTCGCCATTTGCACCACCTCGGCGAGGCTGCCAGGCATGGACGAATTGGCGGCCACTACGAGGTGCGAAGTCGCCAGTTCCGACAGCGCAACCAGGTCGCGCATCGGGTCAAAGGGCGGCTTTGCATACTGGCTGGGCAACTGCACCACGCTGGTCAGCGTGAGCAGCAAGGTGTAACCATCGGCAGGCGCCTTGGCCACCGCATCGGCACCGATCATGCCGCTGGCGCCCGGGCGATTTTCCACCACCAACGTGCGCTGCCACTGCTGGCCAAGCGGAGCGGCAATGGCGCGGGCGAGCACGTCGGTGGCGCCGTCCGCCGGATAAGGCACCACCAGCCGCACCGGCTTGGCGGGGTATCCGGTGGGCACGGCGCCTTGCGCGAGCGCGCTGGCGATCCCGGAGATGCCGCCGCCAGCGGCCAACGAGGCCGCGCCAAGCCGTAACAGGGTCCTGCGACGTCCTATCTGCATCCTGCTTCTCCCCTCTTGAACCGCCACGCCGCGCCCTGCGGATGCACAGGCCAGCAAGGGATGAGATTGCGCGATGGTGCACTGCGTGGACAATGACCATTCGGCCCAAAATGATTGGCCGAATCGTTCAGGGAAAAGCCTGCCTTTGGTAAATCCGGATTGTGCTGGGGCGCAGCATCGGGTTAACTGGCGCACATAGCCGGCACAGAACCGGCAGCGGTCCGGCAAGCCCGCGCGTTGCGCTGCAGTGCAGCGAGATGCAGCCCAGGGGAGATCCGGACCAGGACCGGGGAGTCCGTTGAGAACGAGGAGACAATGCAAATCGCCGCACTCAGGGCATCCGCGCCGTCATCGATGACGGTGCCGCTCAGTTCCCTCCCGCCAGGCACACCGGGCGCTGACGCTGCTCAGCCGCCCACGCGCCACACCATTTCCGTGCTGCAGCTGCACCAGATCGTGCAAGGCGCGCGCCGCCTTGGCTGCGACATCGACGCCCTGCTGCGCCGCGCCGCCATTTCGCCCGCGTTGCTGCAGTCGCCCAACGCGCGCGTGAGCGAGGGCCAGTTTGCCGCGCTGATGCGCTCGATGCGGCGCGTCACGCGCGATGAGTTCTGGGGCTTGCTCAGCCGGCCCGTGGCACCGGGCGTGTTCGCCCAGGCCTGCCAGGCGTTGATCCACTGCGCCACGCTGGAAGACGCCATGCGCGCCGGGCTGAACCAGTATCGCCTGCACCTGGTCGATTTCGTGCCTCGGCTGCAACAGCGCGACGGCCGCGCCACCCTGCTCCTGCTGCCTCGCGCGCCCGCCACGGCGTGCCGCCAGTACGCGCAATCCACCTTCGCCTTCCAGGCTTACGGGGTGGCCAACTGGCTGGTGGCGCAGCGCATTCCCCTCGCCGGCGTCGACCTGGCCGCGCGCGCGCCGGAACCAGCGCGCGGGCCATCCCGGCTCACCGACACCGAACGGGTCTTCAACACCCAGGTCCGCTATGGCCAGCCGCACACCGCCTTGCACTTCGACGCCAGCTGGCTGCGCCTGCCCGTGGTCCAGGACGCCAGCAGCCTGCAAGCCTTCCTGAACGACACGCCGCGCAACCTGCTCACCCGCTACCGCGACGACTCCTGCCTCGCCGAGCGCATCCGGCGCCACCTGCGCTGCCACCTCGACGATGAACTGCCCTCGCTGGAACAAATGGCCGAGACCCTGCGCCTGACGCCGCAAACCCTGCGCCGCCGCCTGCGCGAAGAAGGGCGCGGCTACCAGAGCATCAAAGACAGCCTGCGCCGCGACGCGGCCATCGCCTTCCTGGAACACACGGACCTTGCCCTGCAGCAGGTGGCGCTGCGCGTGGGGTTTTCAGAACCCAGCACGTTCCATCGGGCGTTCAAGAAATGGACGGGAGTAGCGCCCGGGGAGTACCGGCAGCGGCAGATGATGGCGTCCGCGGCCTGAATCGATAGCCCTGGGGCCGGGGATGCGCTAGATCGTCTGCAGACGGAAGCGCTCTATCGGCTCCGGGTGCGCCTGCTGCATATGCGAGAGCACCTCGTTGCGCGAGTCCTGCATGATCTTGCGCATGTCGCGCTCGGCGGCTTCCGCGTCGCTGGCGGCGATGGCGGCCAGCACCTGTTCGTAGTCACCCACGCTTTCCACACGGCGCTGGGCCGTGATGTAGTCCAGCGGCTGGCTGGTAACCCACAGCATCTGCCACACGCCATCGTGCGGCAAGGTACGGTAAGCCTGGATGAGCTGGCGGTTGCCGCAGGCATTCATCAGGCCCACGCCCATGCGGCCGACAGCCCGCACAAAATCGATCAATGCCGGCTCGGGCTCGCTGCCAAGCGCGCGCAATTCATCCAGACGAACCTGCAACGGCGGCAGGGCTGCCTTGTCGGGATTGATCGCCAGGTAGCGCACGGCCAGCGACAGCAGCGCGCTGCGGATATTGAAGATATCGATCAGGTCGTCCTGCCGCAACTCCACCACGAACGCCCCGCGCCGGGGTGAGATCTCCACCAGGCCCTGCTTCTCCAGCACACGCAAGGCGTCGCGCACCGGGCCGCGGCTGATGTCGAAGAGCTCGGCGATCGCCTGTTCCTTGATCTGGTCGCCCGGCGCGTACTGGCCGTTGAGGATGGCCTGGCCGAGATGCTTGGCGACCTGCTCGGGGATTGTGGCCGCTGTCATGCGCCGCGGCGATGGCGCCTGCGCCGGCAGATCCTGATCGGGCGCATCCGGCTCGGGCGCGGCTGGCTGTATTCCAAAGAGTCCGCTCATGAGGAGGCCGGTTAAGAGGGGTGGGTTAAGAGGGGTATATAGGATTGGGCCCATTCTATACAGAGGGCTTTCTCGCGTAAATCGTCGATTGTTAACAATTAACCGTTGACGTAACTCTTAAGTGCTCGCATACTTTTTTTGCCACCCGCGGCGACCGACGGGGTAGCCACAGTCACGCATCCACAGCGATGCGGCGCATTGCGGCCCGACCCCGTGGCGACCGGACAACATATTTCATCGGGGGCGGAGACAACCCAGCCGGCGCACGCCGGCGCCACCGGAGAAGCACGATGCGCGAGCATTCGCTGCAAACCATGATCGGCGGGCTTTTGCTAGGGGCGTTCGCGTCAACGGCGCTCGCGCAAGCTACCATCCCCCCTGCAACATCTGCCGCACCCGCCACCGGGGCCTTGAGCGTGGCCTTCGGCGCCGAGTCCACCACGCTCGACCCGGTCAAGATCTCCGCGGGCGTCGATCACTATTTCGTGGGCCAGATCTTCGAGATGCTGACGCGGCGCAATGCCGCGCTCAAGGACGAGAACTGGCTGGCCGAATCGTGGAAGCTGGAACCCGGAAAGGACGGCAAGCCGGTGCTCGACGTGCATCTGCGGCGCGGCGTGAAATTCCACAACGGCGACCCGCTCACCGCCGAGGACTTCGAGTTCTCCTGGCAGCGCCAGCGCGACCCCAAGAGCAGCTTCTTCTCGCACTATGTGTCGTCCGTCGAGCGCTTCGAGACCATCGACCCGCTTCACTTCAAGCTGGTCTTCAAGGAGCCGGACGCGCAGTTCATCGTCGGCAACATGCAGCTCTGGGCCATGCCTAAGAAGTACATCCAGAAGGTGGGCGAGGAGGAGTTCGCGCGCAAGCCGGTGGGGACCGGTCCATGGAAATTCGTCTCGCGCACGGTTAAGGACGAACTCAAGCTGGAGGCCTTCGACGGTTACTGGAACCAGGCCGCGCGCCCGACCGTCAAGGAACTGACGATCAAAATCATCCCGGAGGACCTGACCCGGGTGGCCGCCTTCAAGACTGGGCGCGTGGACTGGATCGACAATGTGCCGCCGTCGATGGTGGAAGAGTTCAAGAAGATGCCGGGCGTCAAGACCGCCACCGTGGTGAGCGGCAACAACCTCTTCCTGAACTTCAACACGCAGATGCCGAAGTCGCCGTTCAACGACGTGCGGGTGCGCCAGGCTGCCGCCCACGCCATCGACGTCGACGCCATCATCAAGCGCGTGCTGTTCGGCCAGGGCGAGCGCTATGCGCAAATCGGCAAGGAGTCCACCGGCTACGATCCGGCGCTCAAGCCTTACACGTACGATCCCAAACAGGCCCGCGAACTGCTCAAACAGGCCGGCTACCCGAACGGCTTCGACACGCCCTGCTACAACCTCACCACCCCGCGCGAGCCGGGCATGAAGGAGGTTGGCGAGGCAATGTACGCCTACCTGTCTTCGGTGGGCATCCGCTGCCAGGTGCGCAACCTGGAATATGGCGCCTGGATCAGCCTGGGCAAGCGCGGGCGCAGCGGCCCGCCGGAAATGGATGGCGTGCTGAGCTGGATGTGGTCGCAAGGCCTGCCCGGCGACCCGGGCCTGGCATGGTCCGGGCACCTGCACAGCTACCAGGCCGGCGGCTGGGGCACGTACTCCTATACCACCGACAAGGAAGTCGACGCCCTGCTGGAAAAACAACGCGGCACCATGGACCCGGCCGCGCGCGCCGAGTTGCTGCGCCAGATCGCGCGGATCAAGCAGGAGCGCGTGCTGGGCGGCCTGCCGACCTACCGGCCGCTGGTGACATTCGCCTGGCGCGCGGACAAGATCGACTACGTGCCCTGGCCTATCCGCGACTACTGGCGCGCCTTCCAGCAGGTGGGCTGGAAACAGAAATAGCCTGACGGCGGCCACACCGCCAAACGCACATGTCATCCGGCAGCCAGGCGCGGCCGCGCACGCTGATCCTCGCGCTTCGCGCGGCGCGCGGCGCACGGCCGCGCCGATCTCCCAACGAAGGAGTCCCCATGCCAACCGCCATCGCCAGACGCCTGATGCAGGGTCTTGTCAGCATCATTGGCGCGAGCGTCATCATCTTCATCATCTCGCGGCTCTCGGGCGACCCGCTCGCGCTGCTGCTACCGGCGGATGCGCCGGCCGAGGCGATCGCGCAGACCCGCGCGCACCTTGGGCTCGACCAGTCCGTCCTGATGCAGTACTTCTACTTCGTCAGTCACGCCCTAGGCGGCGACTTCGGCAATTCCTATCGTTGGCAGGTGCCTGCCCTGGGCCTGATCCTGGAGCGCCTGCCCGCCACGGTGGAGCTGGCCGTGGCAGCGCTGTTGTTCTCCGTGGCGATGGCCGTGCCCTTCGGTGTGTTGTCCGCGCTGCACCGCGGCTCCTGGTTCGACCGCTTCGCCAAGATCTTCGCCATGCTCGGCCAGGCCATGCCGAACTTCTGGGTCGGGCTGCTGCTGATCCTGTTCTTCGCGGTGCGGCTGAACTGGCTACCGGCCTTCGGGCATGAAGGCTGGAGCAGCCTGGTGCTGCCCGCAGTCGCACTCGGCTGGTACCCGGTGGCAGCGCAGACGCGCATCGTGCGCTCGGCCATGCTCGATGTGCTCGACAGTGACTACATCCGCATGGGCCGCGCCATGGGTGTGCCGGAACGCGTGCTGGTGTGGAAGTACGCGCTGCGCAATGCCGCCATTCCTCTCGTGACCATCCTTGGCGTGTACTTCGCCGCGATGCTGGGCGGGGCATTCGTGGTGGAGGTGATCTTCGCGTGGCCGGGCGTGGGCCGCACCGTGGTGGAAGCCGTGTTCGCCCGTGACTTCCCCGTGGTGCAGGCGGGCGTCATGCTGACCTCCGTGCTGTTCGTGCTTTCCAACCTGCTGGTCGACCTGAGCTACAGCCTGATCGACCCGAGGATCCGCCATGGCTGATACCGCTAGCTCTCGCGCCTTTCCTGATCAGAGGCTGCGCCGGCTGCTGCCGAACGGCCTGCCGTGGTTTCCCGCGCTGGTATTCGTGCTGTTGCTGGTATGTGCGCTCGGCGGCGAACATCTGCTGGCGCACGATCCCAACGGCCTTGATCTCGGCCTGGCCTTCCAGCCGCCCGCATGGCTGGCGGGCGGCGGCTGGGCGTATCCACTAGGCACCGACAACATGGGCCGCGACGTGTTGGCCCGCATCATGGCCGGCACACGCATCTCCCTGGTGGTGGCGCTCTACGCCATCGTGCTGTCTGGCGGCATCGGCACGTTGGTGGGCATGGTCGCCGGTTACTTCGGCGGCCGTGTCGACACGCTGATCATGCGGCTTGTGGATATCCAGATGTCGATCCCGTCGCTGGCGCTCGCCCTGGTACTAGCCGCCGTGCTCGGCCCCGGCTTCGAGACCGTGGTGCTGGTGATCGTGGTCACCTACTGGACCTGGTACGCGCGCATCGTGCGCGGCGAGGTGATGTCGCTCAAGCAGCGCGACTACGTGGCGCTAGCACGCGTGGCCGGCTGCGGCACGCTAGTGATCTTCCGCCGCCACCTGCTGCCCAACCTGTTCAACACGCTGCTGGTGCTGGCCACGCTGCAAGTGGGGCAGGTCATCATCTTCGAGGCCTCGCTGAGCTTCCTCGGCCTGGGCATCCAGCAACCCGACGTGTCCTGGGGACTGATGCTGGCGGATGCGCGCAACTACATCACCAACGCATGGTGGGTCATCACCATGCCGGGCCTGGCCATCATGGCCACCTGCCTAGCGTCCAACCTGCTGGGCGACTGGCTGCGCGACCATTTCGACCCGCGCCGGAGGCAGCTATGAACGACATGTCGCAAACCAAGGAAGTGCCAGCGGGACCGGCCGCCGAACCGATGCTTCAAGTGCAGGGCCTGACCACCCACCTCAGGCTGCGCCGCGGCGTGGTGCGCGCGGTCGACGGCGTGGACCTGCATGTGAACGCGGGCGAGACGCTCGGCGTGGTGGGCGAGTCCGGTTCCGGCAAATCGATGACCATCCTGTCCATCATGCGGCTGCTGCCGCGCCAGGGCGGCCCGGATGCCGTGCACCTGGGCGGCAAGGTGCTGCTCGATGGCGTGGACCTGCTCACCGTGCCGGAGAAGACCATGAGCGAGGTCTACCGCGGGCGCAGGATCTCGATGATCTCGCAGGATCCGCTGACTTCGCTCAATCCCGTCTTCACCGTGGGCGATCAGGTCGGCGCGCCTGGACGCTACCACGGCATCACGCATGGGCGCGGCGAGCGGCGCAAGAATGCCGCCGAGGTCCTGGCGCGTGTGCGCATCCCCTCGCCCGAGACGCGCCTGGACGATTACCCGCACCAGTTCAGCGGCGGCATGCGCCAGCGCGTGGTGACGGGCATGGCCATCGCCAGCTCTCCGCGCCTGCTGGTGGCCGACGAGCCCACCTCCGCGCTGGACGTGACCATCCAGGTGCAGATGATGGCGCTGCTGCGCCGCATCCAGGACGAGACGGGCGTCGGCATCATCCTGATCACGCACGACCTGGGTGTGGCCGCCAGCATCTGCCAGCGCGTGGCGGTGATGTATGCCGGGCGCATTGTCGAGACCGGCGACGTGCGCACGCTGTACCGCCATCCGGCCCACCCATACACGCGGGCGCTGCTCGAATCGATTCCGCATTTCGGCCAGAAGAAGGAGCGCCTCTTCGCTATCCAGGGCACGCCGCCGAGCCTGATCGATCCGCCGCCGGGCTGCCGCTTTGCCGCGCGCTGCCCGCATCGCAAGCCGCTGTGCGACGACGCGTATCCGCCCGAGATCGACCTCGGCGGGGGCCACAAGGCCAGTTGCTGGCTGGTGTCGGCATGAGCGCCGCATTCAACGAGGCAAAAGCGAGGTCCCATGCTGCTTGAAGTCAATGACCTGCAAAAACACTTCGCGGTACGCGGCACGAAGCAGGTCGTGCGTGCGGTGGACGGCGTGAGCTTTGCCGTCGATGCCGGCCAGACCTTCGCGCTGGTGGGCGAATCCGGCTGCGGCAAGACCACCATCGCCAAGCTGCTGCTTTTGCTGGAGCGCCCCACCGGGGGCAATATCCGCTTCCAGGACGAGAACGTGCTGGGCCTGCGGGGGACAGGCCTTCTGTCGTACCGCCGCCAGGTGCAGGCGGTGTTCCAGGACCCATCCTCCTCGCTCAATCCACGGCTGAAAGTACGCATGCTGCTGGCCGAGCCACTGCTGGCGCACGGCGAGGGTGGCAACCGAGCCGCTGTGCAGCGCCGGCTGGAAGAGCTGCTGGACATCGTCGGCCTGCCCGCCAGCGCGCTCGATCTCTACCCGCACGAGTTCAGCGGCGGCCAGCGCCAGCGCATCGCGGTGGCCCGCGCGCTGGCGCTGCAGCCAAAGCTGATCGTGCTGGACGAGCCCACCTCCGCGCTCGATGTATCCATCCGCGCGCAGATCATCAACCTGCTATCGGATATCCAGCGCAGTTTTGGCCTGGCCTACCTGGTCATCGCGCACGACCTGGCGCTGGTGGAGCACTTCAGCTCGGCGGTGGGCGTGATGTACCTCGGCGCGATGGCCGAGAGCGGTCCCAGCGCCAGTGTGTTCAGTTCGCCGCGCCACCCCTATACGCAGGCCCTGCTCGGCTCCGCGCCCCGGCCGGATCCCGATCACCAGCCCACGCCCGGCCTGATCCACGGCGAGATCGGCTCGGCGCTGAACCCGCCATCCGGCTGCCGCTTTCATCCGCGCTGCCCGCATGCGATGGCGGCCTGTGCCGAGCGCGTGCCGGCGCCGCGCACGATGCCCGGCGAGCCAGGGGCACCGCTCGCCCATCTCGCCGCTTGTCATTTGCAAGATCCCGATCTCCCCGCCAACCCGGCCGCCAAACCTACGCAGGAGTTGATTGCGTCATGAGCCACGCGCTGACATCCCAAGCGGATTCCGACTATTTCCAGCAACTCGACCAGCTGCAGCAACAGCACTGGCCCGGCGCCGTGCCGCGCCAGGCTAGCTGGCCGCACGGCGAAATCGCGCTGACCGAATACCTGCGAGCGTGGGCAAGGCAGCGCCCCAACCACCCCGCCGTGATCTTCTATGGCAGCGAGCTGAGCTATGCCGAGCTGGATCGCCTGAGCGACCGCTTCGCCGCGCTGCTCCACCAGCACGGCGTGCGCGTCGGCGAGCGCGTAGCGGTGATGCTGGGCAACTGTCCGCAGTTCCATATCGCCTTCTACGGCATCCTCAAGCTGGGCGCTGTGCACGTGCCGGTCAACCCGCTCTTCAAGGAACAGGAACTGATCCACGAGCTCAACGACGCCGACGCCGCCACCATCCTCGTGCTCGACCAGCTCGCGCCGCTACTGCAATCCGTGCAGCAGCGCACGGCGGTGCGCACGGTGTTCGTCACCGGCTACAGCGACCTGCTTCCCGAATCGCCCACGCTGCCCCTGCCGCCCGGCATCGACACGCCGCGCACGGTGCCTTCCGGCACCATCGACCTGATGCCCGCGCTGTCGGCATGCGATGCGCCCACGCCGGCCGGGACGCCCGACCTCGACGCGGTCGCTGCGCTCAACTACACCGGGGGCACCACCGGCATGCCCAAAGGCTGCGTGCATACGCAGCGCGACATGATCTACACCGCCGCCACCGGCTGTACCATGTCGGGCGCGCTCGCGCCGGACGGCAGCGGCGCAGCGCTGGATGACGTCTCGCTTAACTTCATGTCGATGTTCTGGATCGCCGGCGAGAACATCGGCCTGATCTACCCGATCTTCGCCGGCGGCACGCTGGTGCTGCTGGCGCGCTGGGATCCGATGGGCGTAATGGCGGCCATCGACCGCTACCAGGTCAGGCGCACGGTGATGCTGGTCGACAATGCCGCCGAGCTGATGGACCATCCCGACGTCGCGCGCTACGACCTGCGCTCGCTGCGCGCCACGCGCGTCTCGTCCTTCGTCAAGAAGGTCAACCCGGACTTCCGCCGCCGCTGGCTCGACCTGACCGGCAGCGTGATGGCCGAAGGCGCGTGGGGCATGACCGAGACCCATACCAGCGACACCTTCACCACCGGCATGCAGGACGACGACATGGACCTCAAGGGCCAGCCCGTCTTTGTCGGCCTGCCCATGCCCGGCACCCGCATCAAGATCTGCGATTTCGAATCCGGCGCGCCGCTTCCGCTCGGGCAGGAAGGCGAAATCGTGGTGCGCACGCCCTCGCTGTTCAAGGGCTATTGGAACAAGCCCGATGCCAGCGCCGAAGCCATCCGAGACGGCTGGTTCCACACCGGCGATATCGGCGTGTACGACCCGCAGGGCTACCTCCACTTTCTCGGGCGGCGCAAGGAAATGCTCAAGGTCAAGGGCATGAGCGTGTTCCCCGCCGAGATCGAAGCGCTGCTGGGCCAGCATCCGGCCGTGGTGGGCTCCGGCGTGATCGGGCGGGACGATGCCGAACGTGGACAGGTGCCGGTGGCATTCGTACGGCTGCACCCGCATGCGCAGGGCAGCCTTTCCGCCAGCGAGCTTGCGCTGTGGTGCAAGCAGAACATGGCGACCTACAAGGTGCCAGAGATCCGCTTCGTGCAGCAACTGCCGATGACGGCCACCGGCAAGGTCAAGAAGCACGAGCTTCAGCAATTCCTGGCCTGAAAGGCCGGATGCCACGAACCTAGCAAGGGAGCAGACAGAATGAACGTACACAACCGTGCCGAAGAGCTTGCCCTGCGCAAGGCACAGGCGGCCCAAATGGGCGGCGCCGACAAGCTGGCGCGCATCAAGGCACGCGGCGCGCTCAACGCGCGCGAACGCGTCGAGGCGCTAGTGGATGACGGCAGCTTCTTCGAGATCGGCATGCTCAACCACTCCGACGTGTCGGGCATGGAAGGCAAGACACCCGCCGACGGAAAAATCTGCGGCGTGGGCCGCATCGACGGCCGCCCCGTCGTGGTCAAGGCCGACGATGTATCCGTGCTAGCCGGCACCGGGGGACGCATCGGCAGCAGGAAATCGCGCCAGCTCGTCGCGCTCGCGCTCGACAAAGGCTATCCGATCGTCAACCTGGGCGAAGCCGGCGGCGCGCGCCTGCCTGATATCCAGGGCGCCGACGGCCTCAGCTCGATGACGGTCGGCACCAGCCTCGCCCGGCGCGTGCGCCGCGTGCCGATGGCCGCCGCCATTCTTGGCGAATGCTTCGGCAGCCCGTCGTGGCATGCGGCCTTCGCCGATTTCGTGGTGCAGGTCAAGGGCAGCTGCATGGCGGTGTCCGGCCCACGCGTGCTGGAAATCGCCACCGGAGAAAAGGTCACCAACGAAGAGCTGGGCGGCTGGCAGGTGCATGCGCGCACCACCGGTCTGGTCGACCGCGTGACCGACGACGAGGCTGGCTGCCTGGAGACAATCCGCAAGTTCCTTGCCTACCTGCCCTCGCACGCGGGACAACTGCCCCCGCTGCAGTCTCCGCGGGAAACCGCCGAGCAGGCCGAAGCCCGCCAGCTCGACATCGCCCGCCTGGTACCGGATTCCCCGCGGCGCGCCCACGATATGCGCGAGCTGGTCCGCACGCTGGCGGACGACCGCGAGATCCTTGAACTCAAGCCCGAATTCGACCGCAGCGTGATCACCTGCCTCGCGCGCCTGGACGGGCAGACGGTGGGCATCATTGCCACCAACCCGACCTACTCGGCCGGCGCCATGGGCCCGGACGGCTGTGACAAATGCACCAGCTTCATCTGCCTGTGCGACTCCTTCAACATCCCGCTGATCTTCCTGCACGACACGCCCGGCTTCTTTGTCAGCCGCGCGGCCGAGCAAAAGCGCATGCCCGGCAAGATCATCAATTTCGTCGAAGCGCTGGCGCTGGCAACCGTGCCGAAGCTCTCGGTGGTGATCCGCAAATCGTACGGCATGGCCTATTCCAATCTGGCTGGCGCCGGCATGGATGCGGACTTTGTTTTTGCCTGGCCGGGAGCGGATATCAGCTTCATGTCTCCGGAAGTGGCGGTCAATGTGATTCGGCCAGCGGAACGGCACGACGCCTCGGACGGGGAGCAGGCCGACGAGCGCGCCGAGAAGGCAAAGCTGTATGAAGAACTGCGCAGCGCTAGCGCACCATGGCGCGCCGCCGGCCTGGGCTACCTCGACGACGTGATCGCGCCCGAGTCGACGCGCAGCACACTGATCAGCGCCCTGGCGCTGGCACGCGGCGAGCGCAACGGCGGCATCGGCGAGCATCTGCTGGCGGCATGGCCGACCAACTTCTGAACCACCCTATTTTCTCGAAACGCACAGGAACAACGACTATGGCAGCCACCCGCATCGAATCGATCGTCACCGGCAAGGTCTGGAAGATCGACAAACAGAAAGGCGACGCCGTCGCGCAAGGCGAGGCCATCATGGTGATGGAATCGATGAAGATGGAGATCCCGATCGAGTCGCCGGTGAGTGGGCGGGTCGGGGAGATCAGCGTGGCGCAGGGGGATAGCGTGAATGAGGGGGAGGTAGTGGCGGTGGTGGTTGGGGAGTAGCAACACCAGCTCACACGAGGGCGATCCAGCGGCATTGGCCTTGCGGCACGCGGCGCCTCGCCCGCAAGCGGACGGGCGCCATGCCGTGCCGCGCTCAGCGGAACACCAGCACCGGAATATCGCTATGCGTCAGCACCTTCTGGGTTTCGCTGCCCAGCAGCAGGCCGCTGATGCCGCGCCGCCCATGCGAGGCCATGAAGATCACGTCGCAGCCTAGCTCCTTCGCCATGCCGATGATGCCCCGATAGGGAGCGGACGCAATGGACGTGGCACCCGCACATGGCACGCCGGCCAGTGCCGCGGCCGATTCCACCTTGGCCAGTTCCTCGCGCGCCGCCGCCTCGATGCGATGCTCGAAGACCGACTTCTTCTCATGGCCCGCGTCGCTGGACATCAGGAACGGATACTCCTCGAGGCACATATACGGAGTCAGCTTGGCGCCGGTCGTCCGCGCGAACTCGACGGCCGCCGGGAAGGCCTTTTGCGAGAGTTCCGATCCGTCGATGGGGAGCAGGATATGTTTGAACATGGGATGGCCTTTCAATTGGCAGATTGGCGGATTTGAAATTGGCTTCAGGAAGCCGAGACCTTGCGCAGGATGACGTAGAGCTGGTCCTTCAGGAGCAGCTTTTCCTTCTTGAGGACCTCGATGGCGGTGCCATCTGCGGGAACCGTGCCCGCCTCCATGTTCTTGATCTCATGGTCCAGTTCGTTGTGGCGGGTAAAGAGCCGCGCAAAGTGGGCGTCCTGGGTCTTGAGGATGGATATCTGATCGCGGAATTCAGGAAACATGGGCCTCACCTTGGGTGGGAGTTGGAAGGCTGGGGAGTTCAGGGACATTGTGCCGGTAACCAGGCACACGAGGCTTGATATGGATCATGTCCGGTGGGCTGGGAACCCGGCGGGGGCACCGTTCTTGCCGGCAGGCCTTATCCCGGGCGTAGCCATGCCTGATTGCAATTGACCGGCCGTCCATGGCAACAAAAGTTTTCTGGACGTCACGGGAATAGCGCCTGATAGTTCGATCTAAAAACAAAGAGACCAGCCTCGATCCATGGGCAGAAAGATGCACGCGACTCCACGGGACTTGCAAATTATCGGAAATAACCAATAATAATGAGGTGCCTTGTCTTATCGACACGAACGCCGCCCGGGCAGAGCGCCATGCGAAGGAACGTACCTGGAAGCAAAGGAGCGCATCATGGCCAAAGATGACAAGAACGTTTTGAATCCCGATTCGTTCGAGAAGTTTCGCAAACGGGCTCTCGATAAGCCTGAGACACGCCGCGCCTATCTGGCGGAAGTGCAGAAGCTCGACGAAGATCCCGATACGCGGTTTGCGATGGCTGGCCGGGTCGGAAGCATCCTGCGCGCCGCGCGCCAGAAGAGCGGCAAAACACAGGCGCAGCAATCCGCCGACAGCGGCATGCTGCAATCCGAGATCAGCCGGATCGAGAACGGCGGCGGTTCGCTCGGACCCTCTATGGAAACGATCGTGAATTACGCTCACGCGCTCGACATGGAGGTCGTATTGATGCTGAAGCCGCGCGAAGCCAAACTGCCTCTTGAACTGGTCGAGCCTGCCGATGAGTCAGCCGATGAAGCGAAGGCCGTGTCGGATATGAGCAGGGTACGGCTGTGGGGTGTCTTTTGATTGCGCACGCAATGGCGAATTTCTTCGGGCACTGGACGGAGATCGTCATCGAAGGCATGACCTTGCTCAGCGTCATTCTGATCTGGCGTCCCGCCGCGCGCATGACCCGGCGCCTCAGGGGCGCAATGATCGCCAAAGGCATACCGAACGACCTGGGGGTTGTCTCCGACAAGGCGCGATACCAGCGCAAGGCGTTTGTAGCCGCCGCACTGTCGTGGGAGCCACGAGACAGCCAGCAGCTGATTTGCGGGCTGCTGCTCGCCATCGTGGTCTCGGCCGTCAAGATTGGCCTGATGCTGTTCGGGTCCTGACGGCTGGCGGCATCTTATGCGCCGCCGTCCGCAGGCCGATGGTACGCACCCCGGCGGCTGCACCCGGGTAACGCGTACCGCCGGAACCGGCCTCAGATCAAGCCTTGTTCGCGCAGGGCCGCGATCCGCGCTGCCGACATGCCCAGCACGCCCGAAAGCACCGCCTCGGTATGTTCGCCCAGCCGCGGGGGCGCCGCGTCGTACCGCACCGGCGTGGCCGAAAGCCGCAACGGACTCTTCACCGTGGGACAAACCCCGCCATCGCTGCGCACCATATCCACCTGCAGTTCACGGTACCTGACCTGCGGATCCTCCAGCACCTGCGCATAGTCGTTGATCGGCCCGCAAGGAATGCCCTCGCGTTCCAGCGCTTGCACCCAATGCGCGGTCGTGCCCGTGCGCATATGGGCTTCGAGCAGCGGCACCAGCACATCGCGATTGACGATGCGGCCAGTGCCGGTGGTGAAGCGTTCGTCCGTGGCAAGGTCCGGACGCGCCACGCCCCGGCAGTACCCTTGCCATTGCCCGTCGTTGCCTGCGGCCACGATCATGTAGCCGTCCGCCGTGGCAAACACGTGGTACGGCACCATGTTTGCATGCGCGTTCCCGAAGCGCTGCGGCGTCTTTCCGGTGATCTTCTGCGCCAGGATTGGCGTCGCCCCGACCGCCACCACCGCGTCGAGCAGCGCCATGTCGATCCGCTGCCCCTCGCCGGTACGCTCGGCATGGCGCAGCGCGGCCAGCACGGCCACGGTGGCATACATGCCGGTGAGCATGTCGACCACGGCCACGCCGACCTTTTGCGGGCCGCCGCCGGGCAGGTCGTCGCGTTCGCCCGTGATGCTCATCAGCCCGCCGATGCCCTGGAAGATGAAGTCGTAGCCGGGCTTGTGCGCGCTCGGGCCTTCCTGGCCGTAGCCGGTGATGGAGCAATAGACCAGCGCCGGGTTGATGGCCTTGAGGCTGTCGTAGTCCAGGCCGTAGCGCTTCAGGTCGCCAACCTTGTAGTTCTCCAGCACGATTTGCGATTTCGCCGCCAGCTCGCGCACGATGCTCTGCCCTTCGGGGCTGGCGATATCGAGCGTGACCGAGCGCTTGCCGCGATTGGCGCCAGCGTAGTAGGTGGCATCGCGCGAGGGCTTGCCGTCGCCGTCGGGCAGCCAGGGCGGGCCCCAGGAGCGGGTGTCGTCGCCCACGCCGGGTCGCTCTACCTTGATCACCTCGGCGCCAAGGTCGGCCAGGTTCTGGGCGCACCAGGGGCCGGCCAGGATGCGCGAAAGATCCAGCACGCGTACGCCGTCAAGCGCGCTCTTCATGGTTGTCGTTGTTGTCATGCGCGGAACTCCGCTACGCCGTTGCTGAGCACGGTGACGTCGCGCGCGGGCACGCGGGCGTCGAACAACACGCGGCCGCCGCCTTCGCGCCACATGCGCACTTCGAGGGTTTCGCCGGGAAATACCGGGCGGGAAAAACGCACATTGAGTTCGAGCAGCTGATCGCCATCGCCGTTGGCGAAGGTGTCGACCAACGCGCGCGCCGCCACGCCATAGGTGCACAGGCCGTGCAGGATGGGCGCGTCGAAGCCCGCCGCGCGCGCCACTTCCGGATCGGCATGCAACGGGTTGGGATCGGCATTGAGGCGGTACAACAACGCGGCCTGCGCAATGATCGCCTGGCTGCGAACCGCATCTGGCGCGCGGGCCGGCGCTGCCGGCAGTGCTTCGGGCGCGGTATCGCCCTGGCCAAAGCCGCCATCGGCGCGGCAGAAGGTGGTGTGGTTTACGGTAGCCAGTTCGGCACCGGTGGCCGCATCCACCAGCGTGCGCTCCACGATCACGAGCGCGCCCTTGTCGGCCCCTTTGTCGATGACATGGGTCACTCGTGCACGCGCACGCACGGTGCCGGACACCGGCAGCGGCCGGTGCAGGCGCAGGCGCTGCTCGCCGTGGACGATGCGCACCCAGTCGATGCCGCTCTTCGGGTCCTGCATCCAGAAGCCGGGATAGGCCAGCACCACGGCCTGCGTTGGAAAGGCCTTGAGCTGCGCTTCATAAACGTATTGCAGCTGGCGCGGATCGGTGGGCTGCTCGCCCAGGCCAAGACCCAGCGCGTAGAGGATGGAATCCTTCTCGCCGTAGGTTTGCGTGACCTGCGGAAAGTCCCAGTTCTTGATGCGGTTGTAGTCGAGCGGCATGGCGTCAGATCGGGTCCCAGCTGATCACGTCGGGTGAGCGCTCGAGCTTGAAGAAGCTGTTGCGCATGGCGGGGATGGCGATCTCGGCAATGGATTCCGGGGTCCAGCCTTCGCTCATGTGGACCGAGCGCACTGGACGCGGCTGGCTCATCAGCATGATCTCGTTGGCGCGCACGGCGAAGATCTGCGCGTTGACTTCATGCGCGGCATCGCTGGCGAGAAAGGCGGCCATCGGCGCGACCTTGTTGGCTTCCATCTTTTGCAGCTTGGCGACACGTGCCTTTTCTTCCGGGGTCTCGGAGGGGATCGAGCTGGTCATGCGGCTCCAGGCGAACGGCGCGATACAGTTCGAACGCACGTTGAAGCGGGCCATGTCCAGCGCGATCGACTTCGACAGCGCGGCAATGCCAAGCTTGGCAGCCGAGTAGTTGGCCTGGCCCAGGTTGCCGATCAGGCCGGAGGTGGAAGTCATGTGCACATAGGCGCCGCTCTCCTGGTCCTTGAAGTGGTTGGCGGCGGCGCGGCTGACAAAGAACGTGCCGTTGAGGTGGACGTCGATCACCGAGCGCCATTCTTCCTCGTTCATCTTGAAGAACATGCGGTCGCGCAGATTGCCGGCGTTATTGACCACGGCATCGATGCGGCCGAAGTTGTCGATCGCGCATTGCACGATCGCGTTGGCACCCTGCCAGCTCGATACGCTGTCGGTGTTGGCTACCGCAATGCCGCCGGCGGCGACGATCTCGTCGACTACGCGCTGCGCGGGGCCGGCATCGCCGCCTTCACCGGTGAGCGATACGCCGATGTCGTTGACCACCACCTTGGCGCCGGCCTTGGCCAGTTCCAGCGCTACGCCGCGCCCGATGCCACCACCCGCGCCAGTCACCAGCGCTACCTTGCCTGCCATCACTCCACTCATGCTCATGCTCCTGTCTACACGTTTGTTTGCTCGGCGGCCTGGCACGCGCCAGGCCGGATATTGGTTGATCTCTTTTGGTTGATCTCTTATTCCAGGCGTGCGCCCGATTCCTTCACGACCTTGCTCCAGCGCGTGATCTCCGCATCGATATGCGCGCCCAGCGCGGCCGGCGTGGAACCCACCGGCTCATAGCCATTGGATGCCAGGTTCGCGCGCAGGTCGGGCTGGGTCAGCACAGCCGCGATCTCCTTGCTGAGCCGCTCGACAATGGCGCTCGGCGTGCCGGCCGGCGCCAGCACCGCATACCAGCCGTTGATATCGAAGCCCGGCACCCCGGCCTCGGACAGCGTGGGCACGTCCGGCGCCAGCGTGGCGCGCCTGGCGCTGGTCACGGCCAGCGCCTTGAGGCGGCCGCTGCGGATATGCGGCATCGAGGTGGAAATGCTGTCGAAGGTCAGCTGCACCTCGCCAGCCAGCATGGCGTTGACCACCTGCGCGCTGCCCTTGTACGGCACGTGGGTCATCTTGACGCCGGCCAGGCTGTCGAACAGCTCGCCGGCCAGGTGGCCCGTGTTGCCGTTGCCCGCGGAGGCAAACGTGAGCTGCCCCGGCGCAGCCTTGGCCGCGGCGATCAACTCAGGCACGGTCCTGGCCTTCAGCGAGGGGCTGCCGGCCAGGATCAGCGGCAGGTTGGCCACCAGCGATACCGGCGCGAAATCCTTGCGGGTGTCATACGGCAGCTTGGGATAGAGGCTGGCATTGATGGCGTGCGCGGCCAGCACCACGATCAGCGTGTTGCCGTCCGGCTTGGCGCGCGCAAGTTGCTGCGAGGCAATGGTGCCGCCGGCGCCCGGCCGGTAGTCGAGCACCACGGGCTGGCCCAACCGCTCCTGCAGCTTGGCCGCCACGGGGCGCGCCAGCAGGTCGGCGCTGCCGCCCGGCGGATAGGGAATCAGCAACTGGATCGGCTTGTTGGGCCAGGTGTCGGCCAGCGCCGAAGCGCTCGCGCCCAGCAGCCCCGCCGCGAGCGGTGCAATCAGCACGGCCTGTAGCCATGACCTGCGGTGGCGCGCTTTCAGTGCTTGCATGCCTTGCCCTCTCGTTGCGTTGCGTTGTGATGTGGTGTGGTGTTGCGTGCCGTGCCTCAGGCTCGCCCTCATTGCTGTGGAATGCCGGTGTCCTTCACCACCTTGGCCCAGCGCACGCGCTCCGCGTCGATGAACCTGGCGAAATGCTCGGGCGTATCGCCGCCCGGCACACCGCCGAGATCGGCCAGGCGCGTTTTCACTTCGGGCTCGGCCAGGATGCCGGCCACCGTCTTTTGCAGGCGCGAGACCACCGCGGCCGGCGTGCCCGCCGGCGCCACCAGGCCGAACCATGCGGTCACCTGGAAGTCGTCAAGGCCGGCTTCCTTCATGGTGGGCACGTCGGGCAACTCGGCCACGCGCGTGGCGCTGGTCACCGCCAGCGCGCGCAGCTTGCCGGACTGGATATGCGGCAGCGAGCTGGGCAGGTTGTCCACCATCATCGTCACCTGCCCGGCGACCAGGTCGGCCACGGCCGGCGCGGCACCCTTGTATGGCACATGGATGATGTCGATGCCGGTGCGCTTCTTGAACAGCTCGCCGGACAGGTGCACCGATTGCCCGGTCCCCGACGAGGCAAACGAGAGCTTGCCCGGCTGGGACCTGGCCAGCGCGACCAGTTCCGCCACGTTGCGGGCAGGTACCTTGGCGTTGACCACCAGCACATTGGGCACCAAGACCACCATGGTGATCGGCGCGAAGTCCTCGGCACGGTAGGGAAGTTGCTTGTACAGGCCGTAGTTGATGGCATTGGGGCCGATATTGCCCATCATCAGCGTATAGCCGTCTGGCGCGGCCTGGCGCAGTGCCTGCACACCGACAATGCCGGCCGCGCCGGCACGGTTTTCCACCACCACGGGCTGGCCCAGCAGCTCGGAGAGGCGCTTGCCGACCAGCCGCGAGGCGATATCGGTGGTGCCTCCCGCCGCCGCGGGCACGATCAGGCGCACCGGCTTGTCCGGATAGTCGGCTGCGGCAGCGCCGCCCATGGTGGCCAAGGTAGCCACGCCCAGCATGGTGGCCACGCCCGCCAGCCTGCTTGCGCTGTAGCGCCGAACTGTCATGTGTCGTCCTCCTGGGTGGCTGCGCGGCGGCTCGGGTTTCGCGCCGCCTTTGCGCAAGGCAAGCCGGTAACCGCCCGCGCAATACGGACGAGCCGGCCTTTATGGTTCTCTTGCCACGCCGAATACGATAAATTGACGGCGGGGACATTGCTATTCACGATTGACAAAAGAGGCCTTTGGCCCAGCGAAACACATGCATTACGACCTGACCGACCTGCGCCTGTTCCTCAACGTCGGCGAGACCGAAAACCTGACCCGCGCCGCCGAGCGCAGCTTCCTCTCCCTGCCCGCCGCCAGCACCCGCATCAAGCAACTGGAAGAAGCCTTCCAGACCCAGCTGCTGATCCGCCAGGTCAAGGGCGTGCGCCTGACGCCCGCCGGCGACGCCCTCTTGCGCCACGCGCGCGAAGTGTTCCGCGAACTGGAGTGCCTGCACTCGGACCTGCGCCCCTACGCCAAGGGCGTCAAGGGCCGCGTGCGCCTGCTGGCCAACACCACCGCCACCAACTCCTTCCTCGCCACCGCGCTGTCGCGCTTCCTTGCCGAGAACCCGGACGTGGATATCGAACTGGAAGAGCAGCTTTCCCAGGCCATCGTCTCGTCCATCAGCGCCGGTGCGGCGGACCTCGGCATCGTCGCCGGCGAGGTCGCCACCAATGACCTGGAGGTCATGCAGCTCTGCAGCGACGAACTGATCGTGATCGCACCGGTCAACCACCCGCTGCCGCAATTCACCAGCCTGCACTTTGCCGACCTGCTGGATACCTGCCGCTTCGTGGGCCTCAACCAGTTCAGCGCCATCCAGTCCTTCCTGGACCGCATCGCCAGCGGCATGGGCAAGCGCATCAGCCTGCGCATCCAGCTGGGCAGCTTCGACGCCGTGTGCCGGATGGTGGAGGCAGGGGCAGGCATCGCCATCGTGCCAAACAGTTGCGCGCGGCGTTATGCCAGCCGCAAGGTGCTGCGGTTTATTCCGCTTGAGGATGAATGGGCCAAGCGCGATCTGCGTCTGGTGCGCCGGCCGGGGCGGGAGTTGCCGCAGTTTGCGGAGACGTTGATTCAGTATTTGACGGATGCGGCGCGGGAACCGGTTTGACAAAGGAGCGGCCAGCCTGGGACTGGTCCCGTCATATCGGGCATCGATACCTCAGTTCATTCTTTGACCTTCTTCTTCCTGTCGCGCTCTAGCTGCTTGATGCTTTCCTTGGGTGTCGGCAGGGTTTCCGGCATGGTGCCACCCAACTCGGCAATGGTCTGGCGTACTTTCTTGCCAACCTCGAAATGCGTCTGGTTGGCCTGTTGCTTGCCACGCACCAGGTCTCGCCGCAACTTGTCTTCAGTCTGTGTGGCGCGGAATAGGTTCGCCGCAAGCTCGGTACTGCCCATGTGGTCAAGAATCTTCTGACTCTTCTTCAAGCCCTTGATGGCGTGAATGTCCTTGGCCGCTCTACCGCCGTACAGCCCCTTGTAGCCATGATCCTGAAAGATCGCGTAATCCAGGGGCGTCTCGACGCCCGCGCCCCTGGCCGCCGCCGCCAAGTGTTTATTGTGAGCTGCAAGCTCGTTGCGGATCGCCAGCCGCTTCTCATCTTCGGTTAGCCGCGCGAAGGCCTCGTCGTCGCGAAGTTCCTGCCGACGGGTCTGCAAGGCAAAATAGGTCTGGCCATTCGCGATGACCGGCTTGCCGGGGTCACCGTTCTGGACGATCAGGTAGCAGGCATAGCGCGAGAGGCGGATATCGGCGATCTGTCGCCTGGCCCCCGAGCCGATCCCGACCATTTCGAGGATGTCCTCGAAATGGTTCGCCACCGGCTGGCCGCTGTTGCGGCAGGCCTCCCTTGCACGATCAATGACCGGAAGGAAGTGTCGGTACTCGGAATACTCCAGCACCCTGGCCAGTTGGCGCGCCACCCAGAATTCGTTGCCCTCGGCATCGGACTGGCGCAGCCCCTCGAAGGTTTTGTGATGTTGCGCGGCAATACGCTTGCCAGTCATGAATCGCTCCTCCCGCTGTCCATCAGCGTCTCTGTAGCAAATACTCGATCATGCCCCGGATCGCCATCAAGAAATGTCCAGAATTTGTGAACAACGCGGTGAGCAGGTCCAAGCGACCAGGCCATAACCGCGAAAGTAACTAATACCCGCGGTGACCAGAAAGTTGACACTGAAGCTCCGAGCGCACCAGTGGCAGCTGCGTTTTGCGGAAAGCGCAAGCTGGGCGGGGGAACAACACTGTTCGCAAAGTGGACGCCGGACCGAATTCGAACTATATTCAGTCACCCCATTCCCTCCACATGGCCCCCGTGAAACTCTCAAACATCAAGCCAATCAGCTTTCTGAAAAGCGATGCGGCCCGTATCGTCACGGAACTCAGCGAGACGCGCGAGCCTTTGATCATTACCCAGAATGGCGAGGCCAAACTCGTCGTGCAAGACATTGCCAGCTATGAAGCGCAGCAGCAAACCATCGCGCTATTGAAGATCCTGGCGCTCGGCGAGAAAGAGATCGCGCAGGGCAAGGTGGCAACGGCGGCAGACGTCTTTGCTGAACTGGATCGGCTGGACGAACAAGACGGCGCATGAAGGTAGTCTTTCTCGAATCCGCCAAGCAAGACTTGCTCGACCTTAGGCGCTATCTGGTCAGATTCAAACCCGAGGGGACCTGGCTGGCCGTCAAGAGGCAGATTCAGGAGAAGGTGGCGTACATTGCCGAGTTTCCCGCATCCGGTACTCGCCCCGACGAGCTGGCAGGCTTCGCGGATGGCTTCAGGCAACATCTGACACATCAGCAGCGAATCATTTACAGGATCGCTCCCGACACCGACACCGTCTACATCCACATCATTTGCGGGCAAGTCCAGGACTTCGAGGAATTCCTGAGCCGGCGGCTTACGAGGCCATGGTGACTCAGCCCTTTTGCGTTCGAGGATGCAGTTTGGGCAAAGCTGAGGAGCCAGTGCGCCAGCTCCTCATTGGCTCAGAGCGTCAACGTTAGTTTTCCGGTCAGCGCACCTGGCAACAGCGCCGAATCGGTCTGCCGCTCGCCATAGGTATTGCTCGACACGCGCAACTGCCGCTCGCTGGTCAGCGCCTCGAGGTGCTCGCCCAGGAAGCTGTAGATGCTGTCGTCAAAGCGCATCGTGCCAAGCGGTGCCTGGATGCGGCCATCTTCCACCCAGAACGTGGCGAAGCGCGTCATGCCGGTCATGCGGGCCGCCGGCGCGTCGGACCAGTTGAGATACCAGAGGTTACCTATATAGAGGCCCGTGCCGAGCGCCGCGAGCACCTCATCCTGCGCGAGCTTGCCAGCCGCCACGGCAAGGGCCTGTGGTGCCTCACCGGCACTGGCGGAATTGGCGGCGAGATCGTACTCGCGCGCGCTGCGTGGGTAGACCAGGCGGCCAGCAGGCAGCCCCGCTTGGACGAGCGTCACGTCGCTGCGTGGAATGCCTTCCGGGCCGAAGGCCGGAGCCAGCGTGCCGCTCGCGCGCTCGTCCAGGTCAAGCAAGTGGCTAAGCCGGGCGCCGCCATCGTACAGCCGCTGCAGCGGGCTTTCCTTCTGCGCCAGCGCGCGGGCCGAGAAGCCGCCCCAGGAACACATGCCGAGCACTTCGTCGAGGGCGGCGGGGGCCAGGTAGGCCCGGTAGTCGCCAGGCGGCAGCACGCGCTGCGGCTTGCCCAGGTGCTCCAGCTGCCGGCGCGCTTGTGCAAAGCGGCTGGCGAACTCGGCAGCGTCCCAGCGCGAGCCCGCGTAGTCGGCCTTCACCGCCTGGCCGTTCTCGTGGAACAGGCTCCAGTCGAAGTGGAAGCCCTGCGCGGCATGCCAGCCGAAAGCGCCGAAGCTGCTGGCGAAGCCACGGTAGAGCGGGCCGGCGGCATAGATGCCGACCAGGTCGAGCCCATGCGCGGCCGCTTCTATCTGCGCGAGCACTTCTGCGGTGTCCGGCGGCGCGGCTGCATCGGCCAGCGTGCGCTGCCAGGGCTCTCGCTCCAGCATCAGGTAGGGGTCCGGCTGCAACTGGCCGATGGCCTCGCGCAACTGCAGCAAGCCGTCGGCGAGGCGCTGCCGATCGGTCGCGGGATCGCCCGAGAGCGCGACGGCGATATTGGCGTGGCGCTCGTCGCGGATCAGCTGGAGCCGCGCCGTGGCCTGCCGCACCTGTCCGGCCTGGCGCACCTTCGCGCGGTTGAAGCGGATGAACTCGGACGCCTCCGCGCTGTACCACAGCGTGAAGGCTTCGCCCTCTCCCAGCGCCTTGCGCACATCCTCGGCCAGTGCCGCAAACAACGACTGCGCATCCGCCATCATGCGGCACCTCCAAAGACTTCCACTTGCTTGAACATACAGGCCGGCGAAGCATGGCCGACGCGCACCACCTGGTTGGGCTCGCCCTTGCCGCAGTACGGCGTGCCGTGCACCTCGAAGGTACTGGCATCGCCAACGGCGGCCAGGCTGCGCCAGAAATTCGCGGAAACGCCGCGATAGTTCGGGTTCTTGACCACGCCCTTGAGCTCGCCGTCCTCGATCAGGCGCCCCCATTCGCAGCCGAACTGGAACTTGTTGCGCGCATCGTCGATGGACCACGAACGGTTGGACGACATCAGGATGCCGCGTTCGATGCCACCGATAAGTTGCGCCATGGTGCGGTCGCCCGGCTCCAGGTTGAGGTTGGCCATGCGATCGATGGGCGGGCGGTTCCAGTTGCAGGCCCGGCTGTTTGCCACGCCCGGCAGCCCGCTGCGCCATTGCGACAGCGCGCCGCCCAGCGGGCGCAGCAACAGGCCATCCCGGATCAGGAAGGCCTTCTGCGCGGGCTGGCCTTCGTCATCGTGGCCATAGCTGGCCAGTTCCTCGGGAATGCCCGGGTCGAAGCTGATATTGAGCAGGTCCGAGCCGTACTGGTAGCGGCCGAAGTCCTCCAGCCCGATAAAGCTGGTGCCAGCGTAATTGCGTTCGTCGCCGAGGATGCGATCCAGTTCCAGCGGATGGCCGATGGATTCGTGGATCTGCAGCATCATCTGGTCCGGCATCAGCAGCAAGTCGGTAGGGCCGCTCGGCGCGTTGGGCGCCAGCAGCAACTGCAAGGCTTCGTCCGCCACCCGCGATGCGGCGCCAGCGAAGCCGAGCCGCGCGATGACCTCCGCCCCGCCCTGCTGGCCGCTGCCGAAGCCGCCAAAGCTGCGGGTCTGGCTGTCGCTGCCGTCGAAGGCGGTCACGCTGATGCCGGGATAGACGAAGCGCAGCGCCTGCCATTGCTCGGCGCCTGCGCTATTCAGGTAGAGCTGCTCATGGCGCTGGTGATCGAGATAAACCAGCCAGTTCACCAGCCGCGGATCGGCGGGCACGCTGGCGGACACCGCCGCCAGCAGGGCGAAGCGTTCGGCCAGCCCGGGAAACGCGCCATGCCAGCCGGGGGATTCGTAGCGGGCCTGGCCTTGCGGCGGCTCCAGCCCGCGCAGGTCGACCAGGCCACGCCCGGCGATCCGCCGGGCGAGTGCCTCGGCGCTGTCGAGCGCACGCTGCAAGCCGGCCACGCTGAGATCGCTGGTGGCGGCGTAGGCCTCCACGCCATCCAGGCGCACGCTGAGCATGGCGCCCATGTCCTGCATGAAGGACGGCGGCTCGGCGACGCCGCGCCGCATCACGCAGTGCTCGCCGGTCTGGCGCACGAGGCGCAGCGAGTGAAACCCGGCGCGGGTGGTTAGCGCAGCGAAGTGCTGTCTGGCGCGATCGAACAAGGGGGGCTCCCGGATCCGTAGTGGAAGAGCCAGTGCTGGCGCGATCAGCTTCAGCCGATGGGCCAGCACTGGCGCATGGATCCGGAAATCTTACTATCTTTGCGCTGCGGCGATCCCGCGCCCGGCGCTCAATCCGCCTTCACCCCCGCCGCCTTGATGATCGGCGACCATTTCTCGATCTCCGACTTCAGCCAGGTGCGCAGCCCTTCCGGCGTCTGCTTGTCCTCCGGCACGATCTCGGCGCCCAGGTCCGCCAGCCGCGCCGCTACCGCCGGATCCTTCAACGCGGTGCGCAAGGCGCCGTTGAGCCGGTCGATGACCGCGGGCGGCGTGCCGTGCGGGGCATAGATGCCGTGCCAGACCTTGACCTCGAAGCCCTTGAGCCCACTCTCGGCTAGCGTGGCGGTGTCGGGCAAGGCCTTGATGCGCGTGCTGGTGGTGACGCCGTAGAGCTTGACCTTGTCGGCCTTGATATGCGGCAGGGTCTGGGTGGTCTGGTCGCACAGGATGTCGACCTGGCTGCCCAGCAGGGCGGTCATCGCGGGCGCGGTGCCCTGGTAGGGAATGGCAGTGAGCTCCACGCCGATGGCTTTCTGGAACAGCATGCCGCACAGCTGCGAAACCGCGCCCAGCCCGGCATTGGCCAGGTTGACCTTGCCCTGGTTCTGGCGGATATAGGCTATCAGCTCGGGCAAAGTCCTGGCTGGCAGGTCATGACGGCCGAGCAGGGTCATGGGCACGTCGGCCACCTGGCCGACAAAGCTGAAATCCGTCAGCGGCTTGTAGGGGAGCTTGCTGTACAGCGCCGGCGCGGTGGCCATGCCGTTGTGATGGATCAGGATGGTGTAGCCGTCCGGCGCGGCCTTGGCCACGTAGGCGGCGGAGACGGTGCCGCCGGCGCCGAGCCGGTTTTCCACCACCACGCTCTGGCCCAGGGTCTTGGACATGGCCGCGGCCATGGTGCGCGCCACCACGTCGGTGGGGCCGCCCGCGGCAAAGGGGACCACCATGGTGATCGGCTTGGTGGGGTAGGCATCGGCGGCGCGCGCCGGGGCAGGTGCGGTGAGTGCTGCTGCCGCGCCCAGCGCGGCGAGCGCCGTCCAGCGCCATGGTGCCTGGGCCCGCTTCGCCTGCGCTGCGTGTTCGCTGCCGCCCTGCCCGTGCCGCTGCTGTTTGCTGCCTGCCATGTCTTTTGTCTCCATCGTGGTGGATTGGCCGGGTTATGCCGGCTAGCACCCGCCCGCGTCGGCCTGTGCGGCCGCGCAGCGTTATCGCGTTATTGTTTCCGGCAAGCGTGGCGATAAAGCGACGCATATGCAATACGGATTTCCCTAAGGGTGGGCAAGGCCGGCCAGAAGCCACCGGGCGCCGGCGAGTGCGCGCGGCGCCGCCCCAACCCGTGCTGTGCCCGCCCGGCCTGCTTCCGGGGGCGCTAAGCCGCTCTTTCGCAAATCCGAATTACCGCACGGCAGGCCCTCGGGAATAATGGCCGCAAGCTAAATCCCATAACGTCCATATAACGTCCATACCGGGGCCCCTTTTCATGTTCGCAGAACCATCGCACGACCAGCCGTATCCCGACATCCGCGAAGCCGTGCGTGCCCTGTGCACCGGCTTCGATTCCGCCTACTGGCAACGCGTGGAAGAGCAGAACGCCTTCCCCGAAGAGTTCGTGCAGGCGCTGACCAAGGCCGGCTGGCTGTCCGCCCTGATCCCGGAGGAATACGGCGGCTCGGGCCTGCCGCTGACCGCCGCGTCCGTCATCATGGAGGAGATCAACCGCACCGGCGGCAACTCCGGCGCCTGCCACGGCCAGATGTATGTGATGGGCTGCCTGCTGCGCCACGGCTCGGCCGAGCAAAAGCAGCGCTGGCTGCCGGGCATCGCCTCGGGCGAGCTGCGCATGCAGTCGATGGCGGTGACCGAGCCCACCACCGGCACCGATACCACCAAGCTCAAGACCACCGCCGTGAAGAAGGGCGACCGCTACGTCATCAACGGCCAGAAGGTGTGGATCTCGCGCGTGCAGCACTCGGACCTGATGCTGCTGCTGGCGCGCACCACGCCGCTGGACCAGGTCAAGCGCAAGTCGGAGGGGCTGTCGGTGTTCGTGGTGGACCTGCGCGAGGCCATCGGCAAGGGCCTCACGGTGCGGCCGATCCGCAATATGGTCAACCACGAGACCAACGAACTGTTCTTCGACAACCTGGAAATCCCCGCCGAGAACCTGATCGGCGAGGAAGGCAAGGGCCTCAAGTACATCCTGGACGGCCTGAACGCCGAGCGCATCCTGATCGCCTCCGAATGCGTCGGCGACGGCTACTGGTTTATCGAGCGCGCCAGCAACTATGCGCGCGAGCGCATCGTGTTCGACCGCCCGATCGGCCAGAACCAGGGCATCCAGTTCCCCATCGCGCGAGCCTATGTGAACGTGGAAGCGGCCAGCCTGATGCGCTACAAGGCCGCCGCGCTGTTCGATGCCGGCAAGCCCTGCGGCAAGGAGGCCAACATCTCCAAGCTGCTCGCGGCCGATGCGTCGTGGGAAGCGGCCAACGTCTGCCTGCAGACGCACGGCGGCTTTGGCTTCGCCGCCGAATACGACATCGAGCGCAAGTTCCGCGAGACGCGCCTGTACCAGGTCGCGCCGATCTCCACCAACCTGATCCTGTCGTATGTGGCCGAGCACGTGCTCGAGCTGCCACGTTCGTTCTGAGGGCCGCCCCCATGCTTGCTACGCACCAGGGCATCCGCCCGCTCGATGGCATCCGCGTCGTCTCCCTCGAACACGCCGTGGCCGCGCCGTTCGCCACCCGCCAGCTGGCCGACCTCGGCGCCCGCGTGGTCAAGGTGGAACGCCCCGGCGTGGGCGATTTCGCGCGTGGCTACGATGAGACCGTCCATGGCCAGGCTTCGCACTTCGTCTGGCTCAACCGCGGCAAGGAGAGCCTGACGCTCGATCTCAAGCAGGACGAGGCGCAAGCCGTGCTGCACCGCCTGCTGGCCGACGCGGACGTACTGGTGCAGAACCTCGCGCCCGGCGCGGCTGCACGCATGGGGCTGGATTTCGACACGCTGCACCCGCGCTACGGCAAGCTGATCGTCTGCGATATTTCCGGCTACGGAGACGCCGGCCCCTATCGCGACAAGAAGGCGTATGACCTGCTGATCCAGGCGGCCGCAGGCCTGATCGGCATCACCGGCGGCGCGGATGAGCCATCGCGCGCGGGGATTTCCATCGCCGACATCGCGGCCGGCATGTACGCCTATAGCGGCATCCTCTCCGCGCTGCTGCAGCGCGGGCGCACCGGCCAGGGCCTGCGCGTGGAGGTGACCATGCTGGAGGCGCTGACCGAGTGGATGAACTACGCGCTGTACTTCGGCCACTACGGCGGCAACGCGCCGGCGCGATTTGGCGCATCGCACCCGGCCATCGCGCCGTATGGCGTGCACCGTACCGGCGACGGCGGCAGCGTGATCTTCGGGTTGCAGAACGAGCGTGAATGGCAAGCCTTCTGCAACAAGGTGCTGGCGCAGCCGGCGCTGCTCAAGGACGAGCGCTTCGCCTCCAACTCGGGGCGCGTCAAGAACCGCACCGAGCTGACCGCGTTGATCGAAGCGCGTTTCGCGCCGATGACGGTGACGCAGGTCGAAGCGCTGCTGGACGACGCGCAGATCGCCAACGCGCCCATGAACGATATCGAGGCCGTGTGGAACCACCCGCAACTGGCCGCACGTGGACGCTGGCGCGAAGTGGCCAGCCCCGGCGGCCCCATCGGGGCGTTGCTGCCGCCGGCCAACCTGTCGGGCGTGGAACCGGTGATGGGCGACGTCCCGGCGCTGGGCGCGCATAGCGCGGCCATCCTGGCCGAGCTGGGTTACGGCGCGGGCGAGATTGCCAGGATGACGGACAGCAAGACGATTTGAACAACAGCACGAAGCCATGACGCCAACGCGCAGCCTCGCGCAGGCGTGACTCCCCTCTCCCACTGGTGTGGGAGAGGGGAGGAACAGAAAGACAGACCACCACCCCAGAACACCGCCCGGAGCCGGCATGAGCCAAGCCACTGACCACACCTACCCTACCCGCCAGCTGTGCGAATTCCTGGCCCGCTTCACGCTGGCCGACGTGCCCGCAGACGTGGTTGCGCGCACCAAGGACCTGTTCCTCGACTGGATTGCCTCCGCCATCGCCGGCAAGGATGCACCGGCGGTGCGCAAGCTGCAGGAGTTCGTCGCCGCGATGGGCCCGCAGCAGGGCCCGGCCGAGGTGCTGGTGGATCGCCGCCGCACCTCGCCGTACTTTGCCGCGCTGATCAATGGCGCTTCCTCCCACGTGGTGGAGCAGGACGACGTGCATAACGGCTCGGTGCTGCATCCCGCCGCTGTAGTGTTCCCCGCCGTGATCGCTGCCGCGCAGGCCGAAGGCAAGAGCGGTGCCGAAGTGCTGCTGGCGTCCATCGCCGGCTACGAGGCGGGCATCCGCATCGGCGAATTCATGGGCCGCTCGCACTATCGCGTGTTCCACACCACAGGCACCGTCGGCACGCTGGCGGCCGCCGCCGCTGTCGCCAAGCTGTATGGCATGGACGCTGAGGGCATCAACCAGGCGCTCGGCTCGGCCGGCACGCAGGCCGCCGGCCTGTGGGAATTCCTGCGCGACGCCGCGGACTCCAAGCAACTGCACACCGCCAAGGCAGCTGCCGACGGCCTGATGTCCGCCTGGATCGCACGCGCTGGCTTTACCGGCGCGAAGCGCATCCTGGAAGGCCCGCAGGGCATGGCCGCCGGCATGTCCAGCGACGCTAACCCCGCCGCCCTGACCGACGGCCTGGGCGAGCGCTGGGCCACCGCCGAGACCTCGTTCAAGTTCTTCGCCTCGTGCCGCCACACGCACCCGGCGGCCGATGCGCTCAAGGACCTGATGCTGCGCGAGAAGATCAGCGCGGACCAGATCGCCAGCGTGACCGCCCACGTGCACCAAGGCGCCATCGACGTCCTTGGCCCCGTGACCGACCCCAAGACCATCCACCAGGCCAAGTTCTCCATGGGCACGGTGCTGGGCCTGGTAGCGGTGCACGCGCACGCCGGCCTGGGCGAGTTCGAGGACCATGCGCTGCAGGATGCCAAGGTGGCTGTCTTCCGCGACAAGGTGGAAATGGAACTCGACGACGAGATCAATGCCGCGTATCCGCGCCAGTGGATTGGCCGCGTCACGGTCAAGACCGCCGACGGCCGCACGCTGGCGGGCCGCGTGGACGTACCCAAGGGCGATCCGGGCAATACGCTGTCGCGCCCTGAACTCGAAGCCAAGGCGCTGCAACTGGGCGCGTTCCGCCACGGCGCGAGCGAGGCCGAGATGCGCGCCATCATCGCCCGCGTGTGGGCGCTGGAAACACAGGCGAACGTCAACGACTGGCTGCCCACCGCCTGATAACGTGGCCAATCCTACCGAGGCTCGCTCCATGTCCGCCGTCACCACCGCCATGACCTATCTGTTCGTGCCGGGCGACCGGCCCGAACGCTTCGACAAAGCCGCGGCCGCCGCGCCCGATGCGCTGATCCTCGATCTCGAGGACGCCGTGCATCCGGACGCCAAGCCGGCCGCGCGCGCGGCTATTGCCGCGTGGCTGCTGGAACGCGGCGCGCAGGCGCAAGCCTATGTGCGCATCAACGACGCCAGCTCGGCGGCCTTTGCCGCCGACATGGCGTGGCTGCGCGCCCTGCCGCCCGGCGCACCGCTGGCCGGCTTGCTGGTGCCCAAGGCAGAAGACCCGGCCGCGCTTGGCGAGATCGCCCGGGCACTGGCGCAGGTCAACCCGCAGGGCCGCCTGGTAGCGATCATCGAGAGCGCGTGCGGCCTGCACGGCATTGATGCGGTCGCCACCGCGCAAGGCGTGTCGCGGCTGGCCTTTGGCTCACTGGACTTCGCCGTGGACCTGGGTTGCGCCCATACCCGCGAAGCGTTGCTGATGGCGCGCTCGCGCATTGTGCTGGCTTCACGCGTGGCCGGCCTGCCGCCGCCCGTGGATGGCGTCACCACCGCGCTCAAGGACGAAGCCGTGCTGGCCGACGATGTAGCCCACGCGCGCGCCCTCGGCTTTGCCGCCAAGCTGTGCATTCATCCGGCCCAGCTTGCCGCGGTGCGCGCGGGCTTCCTGCCCACGGCCGAGCAACTGGACTGGGCGCAGCGCGTGCTGGACGCCACCGCCAGCGGCAGCCACGCGGTACAGGTCGACGGCAAGATGGTCGATCGTCCTGTCATCGAACAGGCCCGGCGCATTCTCGCGCTGGCAGGCTAACCCCGCACCGAACCCGCGATCACCCAGCCATGACCCAACTCGAATCCCTGCGCACCTGGATCGGCCGCAGTGAAAGCCGCACCGAGACGCTCGCCCCGGAACCCGTGATCGGCCTCGCGGCCACGCTCGACCTCGACGGCGGCGCGCTGGTGCGCGGCCCGCTGCCGCCGCTATGGCACTGGCTCTACTTCCTGCCGCGCGCCCCGCAGCGCGAGCTTGGCCAGGACGGCCATCCGGCGCTGGGCGGCTTCATGCCGCCGGTGCCGCTGCCGCGCCGCATGTGGGCCGGCGGCGAACTGGATTTCCGCAAGCCGCTGCGCGTGGGCGATACGGTGACGCGCACCTCCACCATCCGCAATGTCGAGCACAAGAGCGGGCGCAGCGGAGAGCTGTGGTTTGTCACGGTGGAGCATGTGCTCACGGTCAAGGGCGAGGTCGCGCTGACCGAGCGCCAGGACCTGGTCTATCGCGCCATGCCGGAGCCGGGGCAGCCACTGCCCGCGCGGCCGCGCCTGGCGCACCAGGTGCAATGGCAGCGCCAGTTGCGCGCCGACCCGGTGATGCTGTTCCGTTTCTCCGCGCTCACCTTCAATGGCCACCGCATCCACTACGACCACGACTACGTGCGCGACGTGGAAGGCTACCCCGGCCTGGTCGTGCACGGCCCGCTGCAAGCGATGCTCACGCTGGACCTGCTGGCGCGCGAGATGCCCGGCGCCACGGTACGCCGTTTCGGCTTCCGCGGGCTGGCCCCGATATTCGATCACGACACGGTGACGGTGGGCGGCGCAGCCGATGCCGGCACGCCAGGCAAGGTCACCTTGTGGACCGGTGACGATGCCGGGGGCCAGGCGATGGACGCATGGGCCGTGGTGGAGCACTGACCCGCGCAAGGACAGCAACAACGATAACAACGACAACATCGGGATCGAAGGGAACAACAGCAAGAGGAGACTTCCGATGCATGCAGTCCGCAATCCATGGCGCGTAGCTAGCGCCGCTATCGTTCTAGGCTGCGCCACGCTGGTCCAGGCGCAGTCCGCTCCCACCTATCCCACCCGCCCGGTCACGCTGATCGTGCCCTATGCGCCGGGCGGCACCACCGACGTGGTAGTCCGTCAGTTTGCCGTGGCCTTGCAGAAGTCCCTCGGCCAGACCGTGGTGGTGGACAACAAGCCGGGCGTGGCCGGCACCATGGGCGCGCTTGCCCTGCGGCAAGCGAAACCCGATGGCTACACGCTGTCGATGATGCCGGTCACCGTATTCCGTCAGCCCTTCATCCAGAAGACCGCCTTTGACCCGGCACGCGATTTCACCTACCTGTCGCGCATCACCGGCTATACCTTTGGCGTTGTGGTGCCGGCCAATTCCCCATGGAAGAACTGGAGCGATTTCCTGCGCGATGCGCACGCCAGGCCGGGAACCGTGAGCTACGGCTCGCCGGGCCAGTACAGCTCGCCGCACATCACCATGATCGAGCTGGTGACCAAGGAAAACCTCACCGTCAACCACGTGCCCTTCAAGGGCGATGCCGACTGCCTGAACTCGCTGATGGGCAATCATGTGCAGCTCTGCGCCGCCGGCAGCGCCGCCGGCACGCTGGTCGATGCGGGCAAGTTGCGCTGGCTGAATCTATGGACGGCGCAGCGCTCCCCGCGCTGGCCCGACGCGCCCACGCTGCGCGAGCTCGGCTATGACATCGTCTCCAACTCGCCCTACGGCGTGGCCGGGCCAAAGGGCATGGATCCCAAGGTGGTCAACATCCTGCAGGATGCGCTGCGGCGCGCCGCGGAAGATCCCCAGCATCTGGCCGCGCTCAAGCAGCAGGATCAGGACCTGATGTACCTGGACAGCGCCGGCTACACCCGCTTTGCCCTGCAGCAGATCGCGCAGGAGAAGGCGCTGGTGGAGCGGCTGGGCCTCAAGCCGGATTGACCGGATTGACCCTGCACCCGCGCTGCGCCAGGCCATGGTGCAGCGTGGTTTCTTCTGCTGGCGCGCTGCTTCGCGCCACCAACCCCGACACCCATCGATGACCATCAAGCCATCCACAGCGAACCCCGACGCGACGAGCTTCGACCCGCGCGCCCACCGCATGTGCGAACAACGTTATTTCGACGATTTTGTGCCCGGTGAACGCTTTGTGCTGCCCTCGCGCACCATGACCGAGGCACTGTTCGCCGCCTTCCAGCTGGCGAGCGGCGACAACCACCCGGTGCATTACGATGCAGAGTATTGCCGCGCCCACGGCATGCCGCACATGCTGGCGCACGGCTACCAGGTGCTGATCCAGACGGCGGCGGGCGCCGGCCTGTTCCCGCATATGGTGGAGGAATCGCTGAAGGGGTTTCTCGACCAGAGTAGCCGTTTCCTGCATCCGGTCTATGTGGGCGATACGCTGTACAGCGCGCTGGAAGTCAGCGAGCTCACGCCGAACCGCACCACCGGCGTGCTGACCTTGCGCTCGACGGTGCATAACCAGCACGGCGTGCTGGTGCTCGACGGCTTGCAGCGTTACCTGCTGCGCAAGCGCGCACCGGGCGCCTGAACGGCGCCGCGCTCCCCTCTCCCGCAAGCTGGTGAGGGGAGCCATCCGGCCTCAATCCACCTGGATATTCGCCGTCTTCACCACCCCTGCCCACAGCTTCAGTTCACGCTGGATGCGGTCGGCCAGCGGCTTGGGCCCGGTGATATCAAGGTCATAGCCGCCCTGCGTCATGCGCTGCTGGAAGGCAGGATCGTCGCCGATCGACTTCTGCGCCTTGACCAGCTTGTCCACCACATCGGCGGGCAGCTTCTGCGGGCCGATCAGCGCGTACCAGCCGGTCAGGTCATAGTTCTTCATGCCGGACTCGATCATGGTCGGCACGGTCGGCAGTGCCGCGTTGCGCGTCTTCGACGTCACGGCCAGCGCGCGCACCTTGCCCCCCTGGATATGGCCGATGGCAGTGCCGGTGATGTCGAACATGAAGGTCACCTTGCCGCCGATCACATCAGCCATCGCCGGCGAGTTGCCCTTGTACGGCACGTGCAGCATCTTCACCCCGCCCATCTGCGCGAGCAGCTCGGCGGACAGATGGTTGGACGCGCCCACGCCGGCCGAGCCGAAGCTGACGCCTTCCGGATGCTTGCGCGCGTACTCGACCAGCTCGGTGACGTTCTTGGCGGGGAAATCCTTGTTGATCAGCAGCACGTTGGTGTAATCGGTGATCAGGCCGACATAGGTGAAATCCTTGGTGGGATTGAAATTCACCGACTTCTGGATCAGCGGCGTCATGGTCATGGTGGGGCTGGCCACGAAGTACAGCGTGTAGCCGTCCGGCGTTGCCTTTGCCGTCAGGTCCGCGGCAATGGCGCCGCTGGCGCCGGCGCGGTTGTCCACCACCACCGGCTGCTTGAGCGTGCGGCCCAGGAAGTCGGCGTAGATGCGCGCGGCGGTATCGACCGGGCCTCCCGGGGCGTAGCCCACGATCAGCTTCACCGGGCGCGCCGGATAGTTGTCCGCCATTGCGGTGCCTTGCACCAAGGCCAGCAGCATGCCAGCCATCATCCATCGTTTCATCAGTCTCCTCCTTATTGTGCGTCTTGCCGGTGCCCGGGGCGTGCAGGGGCGCTGGCTGCGAGAACGCTTCGGCCCGCGGCGAAGCGCTGGCGGCGGCGAGTGCATGGACGCAACCGCCGCCGGGGGGTCACGCCGCTACGGCGGTGCCGTCCAGCATGGCGCGCAGCGGCTGCTTCAAGAGCTTGCCGCTGGCGGTGGTGGGAATGGTCTCGATCACGCGGATCTGCGCGGGCCGCTTGTACGGCGCCAGGCTCTCCCGCAGGTAGGCCTCCAGGGCGGCGGTGTCCAGCTTTGCGCCCGGCTGCGTTTCGATAAAGGCCACGACTTCTTCATTGCCATCGGCGGCAGCGCGCCCGACCACGGCGGACTGGCGCACACCGGGGAAGGCGTTGATGACGGACTCCACCTCGATCGGGTAGACGTTGAAACCCGAGCGGATGATCAGGTCCTTGGAGCGGCCAACGATAAACAGTGCGCCGTCTTCACCGAGGAAGCCGAGATCGCCCGTGTTGAGCCAGCCGCCCGGCAGCAGCGCCTCCGCGGTCTGCTCCGCGTTGCGGAAATAGCCGCGCATCACGCCGGGACCGCGCACGCGGATCTGGCCGCGTTCGCCCGCGGGCATCGGCTCGCCCTGTTCGCTGGTGATGTTGATCTCCACGCCTTCGACGATGTAGCCGGCGGAGCAATCGGCGCGTGGCGCGTCCATGCGGGTGATGAACAGCGAACCGGCGTATTCGGTGATGCCGTAGCCGTGATGCAGCGGCTGGCCGAACCATGCCTCGGTGTCGCGCTTGAGGGTCGGGTCCAGCGGCGCGCCGCCGGTATAGAGATAACGCAGGCGGGGAAACGCGGCGGCGCCGCTCTCCAGCGCCGACTCCCGCGCCACCGCCATGATGCGCGTGAACATGGTAGGCACGCCTTGCAGCATGGTGACGCCGGGGGACTCCAGCGCGGCGAACACGTCCGCCGCATCGAAGCGTGGCCGCATCACCAGGCTGGCGCCCGCGTACAGCGTGGCCATCAGCACGGTGGCGATGCCGAAGATATGCGACAGCGGCAGCGCGCCGTAGGCAATGTCGTTGGGACCGAGATGGCGCGAGGTGGCCGAGATCCGCGCGAAGATGGTCAGGCCGGCGTGCGGCACCATCACGCCCTTGGGCGCGCCGGTGGTGCCGGAGGTATAGATCAGCGTGGCCACGTCCCGCGCCTCGGCGGCGCTCACGCGCGGCGGCGCCTCCGAGGCACGCAGGCTGGCGAGGCCGGGATCGAGCGCCACGCAATCGGTGGGCTGTGCGCCGAGCCGCCTGGCATGCGCCTCGGCTACGTCGGAGACATGGTTGGTAAAGAACGTCAACAACGGCTGCGCATGCGCGCGGATGCCGTCGATCTCGCGCGGCGAGAGCCGTGCGTTGACCTGGATCGGCCACGCATGCAGCGCACTGCAGGCAAACAGCATCACCACCATCTCGGCGCAGTTCTCGCCCACCACCATCACGCGGTCGCCCTGCCCTACGCCCTGCGCGGCTAGCCAGTCGCGAGTGGCGGTGATGCGCTGCCACAGCGTGCCGTAGCTAATCACCCCGCTGGCCTCATGCAGGCAAGGCGCCTGGGGCGATTGCTCGGCCCAGTGCCGGGGGATGTCGTGGATGAACTCGGGGCGGAAAGAGGACATGATGCAAGCGATGATTAGGTTGGAACCGGACTGGCTGTTGCAACGGCTGGGAATGGCTGGGAATGGTTGGGAGTGGCGAACTCACTGATCCAGATGGATGTTCGCTGACTTGATCAGGCCGTCCCACTTCTGGTACTGGGTGCGCATATAGGTGCCGAACTGCGCCGGCGTCGAAGGAAAGGGCACCGTGCCCTGGCTGGCCAGCCGCGCCGCCAGCTCGGGCTGCGCGAGCGACGCCACGATCTCGGCGTTGAGGCGATCGACAATGGCGGCCGGGGTATTGGCCGGCGCCACTACGCCGAACCACGCGGTGAGTTCATAGCCGGGCACACCGGCAGCGGCCAGCGTCGGCACGCCGGGCAACTGCTCGGACGGCTTGGCGGTTGTCACCGCCAGCGCACGCACGCGGCCATCCCGCACGTACGGCAAGGCGGTGGAGATGCTGTCGAACATCATGGTCAGGCGCCCGCCGATCAGGTCCGTCATGGCCGGGGCGCTGCCCTTGTACGGCACGTGGTCGATGCGCACGCCCGCCATGTGGGTGAAGAGCTCGCCGGCCAGGTGCGACGACGAGCCGTTGCCAAAGGAGCCGTAAGTCAGCTTGCCGGGCTCGCGCCGTGCAAGCGCCAGCAGCTCGGCCACGTTACGGGCCGGGACGGAGGGATGGACCACCAGCACGTTGGGCAGGTAGGCCACGGAGGCCACCGGCGCGAAATCCTTGAGCGGGTCGTAGCCCGGCTTGTCGTACAGGCTCTTGTTGACGGCCAGCGAGCCGAAGGTGCCGAACAGCAAGGTATAGCCATCGGCCGGCGCGCGCGCCACCGCCACGGCGGCAATGTTGCCGCCCGCGCCGGGCCGATTCTCGATCACTACCGACTGGCCGAGCCGCACGGAAAGTGCATGGCTGACTTCACGCGCGAGCAGGTCGGTGGCGCCGCCCGGCGGGAAAGGCACCACCAGCCGGACGGGCTTGTCGGGATAAGCGGCGAATGCGCTCGCCGTGGCCGCCAGCCAGCCGCATAGGGCAAGCCATCGGGTGCAACGTATGGTCCAGCGGTGCATCGCCTGTCTCCTCGGCGTGAATTGTCTTTGTGCTGCGACGGCACTGCGCCAGTGTGCGGCAGGCGTCAGCCGCATGCCATTTGGATTTGGCTAAGGCCGTGTTCTGCTTGGCATGTGCGCTAGCAGGCGGCTGGCTTGCGCAGTCCATCGGTTCGCAAGCGCGGAAGGACGGCTTTGCCATTGCGGAAGAACCGAATGCCCTGCCACCCATAAAATCCCCGCAACGACTCAAATCGGCGGCCGGTGGCGGCCCGCCTTCCCAACCGAGGGGACAAACAGATGGACCTGCGTTTCAGCGCGGCGGAGCAAGCGTTCCGCGAAGAAGTTCGGAGTTTCGTGCAGGCCAGCCTGCCCGCGGATATCCGCGACAAGGTGCTGGCTCACCAGCGCGTGGAGAAGGATGACTATGTGCGCTGGCACCGTATCCTGCACGCGCGGGGCTGGGGCGCGCCGACCTGGCCCAAGGAATGGGGCGGCACGGGCTGGAACGCGCTGCAGCGCCTGATCTTCGAGATCGAGGCATTCCGTGCGGGCGCGCCGCGCATGCTGCCCTTCGGCCTGACCATGATCGGCCCGGTGCTGATGAAGTACGCCAGCCAGGAGCACAAGGAACGTTTCCTGCCGCGCATCCCCACGGTGGAGGATTTCTGGTGCCAGGGCTACTCCGAGCCCGGCTCCGGCTCCGACCTGGCCTCGCTCAAGACGCGCGCCGTGCGCCAGGGCGACCGCTATATCGTCAACGGCCAGAAGACCTGGACGACGATGGCGCACTTCGCCGACTGGATCTTCTGCCTGGTGCGCACCGACAGCGAGTCCAAGCCGCAGGAAGGCATCTCGATGCTGCTGATCGACATGAAGACGCCGGGCGTGACCGTGCGCCCCATCGTCACGCTGGACGGCGGCCACGACGTCAACGAGGTGTGGTTCGAGGATGTGGAGGTGCCGGCGGGCAACCTGCTGGGGGAAGAAAACCGCGGCTGGACCTATGCCAAGTACCTGCTCGGCCACGAGCGCACCGGCATTGCCGGCATCGGCCACTGCAACCGCGAGCTGCGCCAGCTCAAGCACTACGCCGCGCAAGCCACCGACGGCGCGGGTCGCCCGCTGATCGACGACGTGCGCATGCGCGACAAGATCGCGCGCATCGAGATGGACATCATGGCGCTGGAAATGCTGCTGCTGCGCGTAGCCACGCAAGACGCCGGCCGCGGCCCCGGCCCGGAAGCCTCCATCGTCAAGATCCGTGGCTCCGAGATCCAGCAGGACCTCGCCATGCTGCAGATGGAAGTGGCCGGCCCCAATGCCTGGCCCTACTCCCCGCGCTGGCTCGAAGCCGGCGAAGCACCGCCCGCCGACGCACCGCTGCACGCCCCGGCCTGGGCCGCGTCCGCCGCGTCCACGTACTTCGACATGCGCAAGACATCGATCTACGGCGGCACTACCGAAGTACAGAAGAACATCATCTCCAAGATGATCCTCGGTTTCTGAGAGCACAGACGGAACAAGCACAGTCATGGACTTCAACTACAGCGAAGAACAGCAGATGCTGGCGGACAGCCTGCGCCGCTTCATCGATACCGAATACACCTTCGATAAACGCCGCAAGAGCGCCCGCGGCGGCGGCAGCCTCAACCGCGCCACCTGGGCGCAGCTAGCCGAAATGGGCGTGCTCGGCCTGACCGTGCCCAGCGAATACGGCGGCTTCGGCGAAAGCGCCGCCAGCCAGCTGGTGGTGCAGCGCGAACTGGGCCGTGGCCTGGTGCTGGAACCGGTCACGCCCACCGCGGTGATGGCCACTGCCGTGCTCAGCGCCTACGGCAGCGCCGCCCAGAAAAACGATTGGCTGCCCGCCATCGCCGCCGGCGAACGCGTGGTCACCCTCGCCTACCTCGAACCCACCACGCGCTACCGCCCCGAGACGGCGCGCGCCAGCGCCGAGCGCAAGGGCGACGGCTACGTCCTTAACGGCAACAAAAGCCTGGCCTGGCACGGCGAAGCCGCCGACGCCTTCCTGCTCACCGCGCGCGTGTGCGGCAGCAACGAGCTAGCCCTGTTCCTGGTACCCGGCAACGCCGCCGGCCTCACCGTGCGCGGCTATCCCACCATGGACAGCCTGCGCGCCGCCGACCTCGCCCTGCAGAACGTCACCGTGGACGCCAGCGCCATGATCGGCAACGCAGCCGACGGCCTGCCCGCCCTGCTCCACGGCATCGACCACGGCATTGCCGCGCTATGCGCCGAAGCCGCCGGCGCCATGGAAAAACTGATCGAGATCACCGCCGAGTACCTGCGCACGCGGCAGCAGTTCGGCAAGCCGCTAGCCGTGTTCCAGGCGCTGCAGCACCGCATGGCCGACATGCTCGTACAAAAGGAACTGGCGTTGTCGATGGCCTACGTGGCAGCGCAAGCCCTGGACGAAACCGACCCCGCCCAACGCCGCCGCATGCTCAGCGCCGCCAAGGTCACGGTTGCCAAGGCCGGCCGCCTCGTCGGCCAGCAAGCCGTGCAACTGCACGGCGGCATGGGGATGACAGACGAACTGGAGGTTGGGGATTACTTCAAGCGGCTGACGATGATCGACCCGTTGCTGGGCGACAGCGATTTCCATGTGCAGCGATATGGCGAGGTGATGGCAGCGTAAAGCCCGGCCCGGGCATACGAGCGAGCGCGATACTGCGAGCGCCCGCCCTCTCCCCAGCGGGAGAGTCAGAACATCGATTCGGTGTAGCCGTGTCTCCCGCCGGTCAGGCGGGAGACACCCACACGCGATGCGAAGCGAGCCGTGTAGGTGTTCAGAGGCCGTATGGGGCGCCTCGGGATTCGGCGAAAAGAGCGGAAAAGAGGGACCCATGTCTGAGTATCGCCCTAAGGCGATGCGAGTTTGGGTCCCGGCCGCTCTTTTCGCCGAAGCCCGAGGGGGTAGTCGCCCCATCCGGCGCGCCTTCTTTGCCTACTTTCTTGGCAAGACAAGAAAGTAGGTCGCCGCCCCGCAGGCGTGGTGAAACTGCCTTTGACTTTAAGCTCTTGACGTTGAAGTTAAGCAGCTGCAGCTGGGACCATCAACCCACCTCCAACCTCAAATCACCAACTCAATAACAAACGGCCCCCGCCGAGCATTAGCCATACCAAACAACTCAGCAAACCGCTCCATATCCTCAGCCCGCGCAGCCTCCACCCCCATCCCATTGGCCAACTGCACCCAGTTGAGATCCGGATTGCCGATATCCAGCATATCAAGCGCAGTCTTGCCCGGATTGGCCCCAACCCCAGCCAGCTCACCCAGCAAAATCGCGTACTTGCGATTGGCCAGAATCACCACGGTAACGTCGAGCTTCTCGCGCGCCATCGTCCACAGCGATTGCAGCGTGTACATCCCCGAGCCATCGGCCTGCAACGCGACCACCCGGCGCCCCGGCGCGGCGACCGCGGCGCCAGTCGCCAGCGGCAGCCCATCGCCGATAGCGCCACCAGTCAGTTGCAGCCAGTCATGCGGCGCGGCATGCACGGTCCCCGGATAAAACGCACGCCCAAAGCTCACGCTCTCTTCCACCACGATGGCCTGCTCCGGCAGCAGTGCGGTCAGCGTTTGCGCGACCGCCTCGGAGGTTACCGCGCCCTTGGCGATCCCACGCGGCGCGACCGAAGCCGGCACCGACACCGAGGGGGCGCCAAGCTCGTCGGCAAGACGCGCCAGGGCTTCGGCCAGATCTTGTTCCGGACGTGCCAGCACATGGATCTCAGCGTCTTCCGGATATGGGCGCGGCGACTTGCCCGGATAGGCGAAGAACGTCACCGGCGGCGGCGCGCCCACCAGGATGACGTTGCGGATGCCCGCCAGCTTGTCACGCGCCACGTCGCCGGAATAGGGCACCCGATCCACGTTGAAACGGCCACGGCCGCGCGACACGCGGGCGTTGGACATCGGCGTGATCAGGCGCGCATCGGTGGCAGCGGCGATGCGGTGTGCATCGGCCAGCGGCGCCTCGCGCAGCGCGGTGCCGGCCAGCACGATCAGCGTGGGCTGGCCCGAACGCAGCAGGCGTGCAGCTTGCTGGACGGCATCGGGCGAGACCTTGGGCACCGGCAGCGGCGCCAGCGGCGCGCCTACCTTGCCGCCGGCATCCCAGCAGACATCCGAGGGCAGGATCAGGCTGGCGACCCCACCGGGGGCGGCGCACGCGGCCTGCACGGCCGTGGCGGCATCGGCGCCGACCGATGCGGCATCCGTGGCGGTGCGGGTCCAGACCGAGACGGGGCGCGCCCAGCCTTCGGTATCGGCCGTCAGCGGTGCGTCGAACGGACGGTGATAGGTAGCCTGGTCGCCCACGATGTTGATCACCGGCGTCTGCGCGCGGCGCGCGTTATGCAGGTTGGCCAGGCCATTGGCCAGGCCCGGGCCGCAGTGCAGCAGCGTGGCTGCCGGCTTGTCAGCCATGCGCGCGTAGCCATCGGCCGCGCCGGTCACCACGCCCTCAAACAGGCCGAGCACGCAACGCATGCCGGGAATGCGGTCGAGCGCGGCCACGAAGTGCATCTCGCTGGTGCCGGGGTTGGCAAAGCAGGTGTCCACGCCGCAAGCCAGCAGCGTCTTGACCAGGCTCTCGGCGCCGTTCATCTCGCCCCGCCCGTTGTCTCCATGGCTGGCGGGGGTTCCTGGGTTGCGATCGGTATTCGGCATCTTGTTCTTTTCCATTTGGCGCGTTGGGGGATGAGTTCGGGGATGGGTTCGGGGATAGGCTAGTCAGGACTGCGTGAGCGGCGTGCCGGCGTGGCGCCCGCGCCGTGCGCGAGCAGGTCGAAATCCAGGCAGACGAACTCGCTCGGGAATTCGATGCGCGCGTAATAGACGATCACGCCGTCTACGCACGCATAGCGCCGCAACTCGGCCACCGGCGCGCCAACGGGCAAGGCCAGCCGGGCGGCCGATTCCGCGCCCGCCGCAATGATCGACAGGCGCTGCCTGGCAGCGGTGACCTTCAGCTGGGGGAAACGGTCGAGCACCGGCACCGAAGCCCCGTGGCGGAACGCTTCCGGCTCCCGGGCAAACACGCTGGCCTCGATAAAGACCTCGCCCAGCGCGAACGGGCGCAGCTCGATCGTGTGCAGACGGCGCAGGAAGTGATAGCCCGGCGCGCGCGCGGCGGCGCAAGGCATGCCCAGTTCGTCCGGCAAGGTGACGGTGCCGTCGGACTCGGACAGCGCCTCGGTGTCGAGCTGCTCGCCGACGGCCACCACCTGGTCCCAGCTCACCGGCAGCCTCATGGCGCGGCGCTCGCGGCAGCTTGCCTTGACGAACGTGCCGCGCCCGCGCTCGCGGATCAGCAGGCCTTCTTCGTCAAGCAGGGAGAGCGCGTGATGCATGGTCATGCGCGCCACGCCGAACTCGCGGCAAAGCTGCTCGAGCGACGGAATGCGCTCGCCTTGGCGCCACTCGCCACTCTCGATATGGCGGCGGAAGATCGTGGCGAGCTGGAGGTAGACCGGCTGGCGGCTGCGGGACAAGAGGTCGCTGGAAGCGGGCAAGGCGGTGAAAGCTGGATTCGACATCGATGGCGGAAGCAACGCAGCAACTGCGAAAGCCGGGGGCGCCAGCGTGTTATCGCCGGCTGGAAGTGGCTTACAGAAGTGGCCTACTTTAATAAGGTCTATAAACCTAGACTACTAGGGTTTACTGCAGCCCCGTCACTGGCGCAAAAAAAAGCGCAGGCCGAAGCCCGCGCTTTTCTTTGTGTGTCCGTCGCGGCTTGTCGCCGCCCTGCCTCACGCTGCAAGCGGCTCCGCGCTGCCCGGCGCAATGACCTGCGTCAGGGTGGGCGCCGGGGTGGTTGCCTGCGGCACGGCGGGCGCCGCGAACCAGCCGTGCACGGCCGCGTGGATGGCCTCTACCTGGGCCAGCTTGCGCCGGTACGCGGAGCGCTTCTTGGACGGCAGCGCCATCACATCGCGGCGCGGCTGGTTGACCGGCACCTCGACATTGCCGCAAGGCATTGGCTGGCCCGCGGACTCCATCCAGAAGCCCTCGTAGTCGCAGCGGATCTCGCGCGGGGTATGGCGTTGGCGGCCCACGTGATTTTTCTTGCTGACGCCTACGATGCGTTGCACCCCAAGTAAGGCGGCAAAGCCGAGCAGCGCTTCCATGACCGCGTCCTTGGGACGCAGGCCTTCGCATGCCTTGGTGGCTTCGCGGATCAGGTCGCGGCTGCTCTCGCCCATGGGGCCTTGCAGGCCCCCGACGAAGATCTCCGTGCCGCCCTTGCGTTGCGCCAAGTAGAAGCTGAGCTGGCTCAGGCACACGCCGCTGGCCGTGTCCAGCCAATAAAAGGCCAGTTCGCCTTCCTTGGGATTCGGCCCCGAATCCGCCAGGCGCAGCCTATAGCGGCCATCGCCCGTCGCCCATTCGAGCCCGCCGCCCACGTAGACGCGTTCGCTCAGCGCCAGCGGCACCAGCGTGCTCATCGCACGGTAGTGATCCAGCACCGTACGCATGCGCTCGCGAAAGCTCAGCCCAAATGCGCCAAGCGGGCGATACGGGCGTTCGAGCAGCGAAGGCTTGGCCATGGCCACGCACCGCATCAGCGCGCAGGAGTCGACCGCCTGCAACCAGCTGCGCACCGCGGCAAAGCGGAATGCGGACCGGCAGATCAGCTTGAAACGCTTGAAAACCCACTTCTTGCCGCCCGGCGGGTGGCAAAACGCCGACAACGCAGTGAGCGCCGCCAGATAGCGAAAATAGAAAAAAGGCCCGAGATCGTGAAAAAATCCCCTGGCATTCAGCCCCGACAGCCATTGAAGGCTCGAGATTGGTCCTTGCACCACTTGACGCTCCCCTGTTCCCAATGCAGCAAAGCCGGTATCCGGTCTTGTGGTGCTGCGCTTACGATTCAAAATCGCCGCGCCCGCCACGACGGCGACGGGGCAGGCGGCCAGGCGTAGCCTGGATCACGGGGCAAGGCTGGCAGCGTGGGGGGCCACCGGGCCAAGTGTTTCAGCCCCGTAATATTTCGTAACGAATAGTAATACGTCCGGTTGACAGGAAATGCAGTCATTTCCCTTGGACCGAAAAAAAATTTCGGCGGGGCGCCCGGGAACATCGATAGATCAGGTCGCTGCCTGGATCAAGCGCGCAGGACGCGCGCCTTGGCCCCGGCGATCCGGGATCAGCGCGGCGGCGCGCCTGCGAGTCGTGGCTCCGTCGCGAAGTACAGGCCCGCCATGGCCGGCAGGCCGAAGCCGATCCAGCTGGTGAGCGTCCAGCCGCCTTGGGCAAAGGCCCATGCCCCGACGGCCGATGCCACGGCGCCGCCGGTGAAGAAAATCGCCATGAAGAGCCCGTTCAGGCGGCTGCGATAGGCAGCGCCCAGCGCAAAGATGGCGCGCTGGCCGACGACCAGGCTGGCCGCCACGCCAAAATCCAGCACGATAGCGGCAATCGTCAGCGCCGCCAGGGCCAAGGGCGAGCCGGGCATGCCAGCCTGGCCCAGCACAAAGGCGCCGGCCGCGAGCAACATGGCGAGCAGGGTCATGCCCCGGCCACGGCCGCGATCGGCCTGGCGCCCTGCGATGGGCGCGGCCACCGCTCCCGCCACGCCAGCCAGCGCGAACAGGGCGATGCCCTTCTGGCTCAGGCCGAACTCGGGGCCGGCGAGCCACAGGGGCACGGTAGTCCAGAACAGGCTGAACGCCCCAAACATGCATGCCTGGTAGGCCGCACGCCGGCGCAGTACGGGCTGCGAGCGCAGCAACTGCCACATGGACACCAGCAACACGCCATATCGCACCGCGGGCGCCGGGCGGCGATCCGGGAGCAGCCGCATGAGCACAGCGGCGAGCAAGGCCATGCCCACGGCCGAGCCCGCGAAGATGGCATGCCAGCCCCACAGGTCGGTGACCAGGCTGGCGGCCGGGCGGGCCAGCATGATGCCCAGCATCAGGCCACTCATGACATTGCCGACGACACGGCCGCGCGCGTGCTCAGGCGCCAGGTGCGCGGCAAACGGCACCAGGACCTGCGCCGCCACGGAGCTCAGCCCGATGCAGACGGCCGCCAGCAGAAACACCCCGGCATGGCCGGCCAGCGCCGCGCCGGCCAGTGCCAGGGCGCTCGCGGCCAGCAGGCTGCAGATCAGCCGGCGGTTCTCGATGATGTCGCCCAGCGGCACGATCAGCAGCAGGCCCGCGCCGTAACCGGCCTGGATCAGGGTCACGATCAGGCCCGCCGCCTGCGGCGACAGCCCCAGCGCGTGGCCAATCGGGCCGATCAACGGCTGCGCGTAATACAGGTTGGCCACGATCAGGCCGCAGGCGGTGGCCAGCAGCAGGGTCATCCAGCTTGCGCCGCCCACGGGGCCGGCTTGCGCTTGCGGCGCGCAGTGCGCTCTTGTCGTCATGGTTGCCTTCTACAGTGGAGCTCGGCTTACCCGCATGCCAGCCCACCCGGGGCTGGGGTTAACCAGAAGTCGAAGGCCGAGATCATGCCTCAGTTAGCGCAAGCTTGCTGACAGCGCGCTCAAGGCAGGTAGCCCAGCAAACGCCACCAGAAGTAATCCAGCGGCAGCAGCACCAGCAAGGTCAGCGCGGCCAGCGCCAGGCACATGCGGGTTCCGTCGCGCAGCCCCACGCCACCGAGCTGCATGGCGATCACGATGGGTGGCGACTGGTAAGGGAAGAACACCGTGGAGAACACGGGAACCTGCAGCATCAGCACGGCTTCCAGCGACAAACCCGTGGCCTGCGCCAGCTGTTTGGCCAGCGGCGTCAGCACGGCCGGCAGTCCGGGCAGCGTCGTCATGAGCCCCAGGCTCGCCCCGACCGCGCCAAGCGCGGCCACATTGGCGGCGGTGTGCCCCGGCGAAAGGGGCAGCCAGCGCAGCAGTGCCGTGCTGATGGCAGTCCCCAGCCCGGTGGATTCCACCACGGCGCCCAGGCCGAGAAAGCCGGCCACATAGATCAGGGGCGTGAGGTGCACCTGCTCGGCCAGCATGCGCGAGGAAACCAGGCCCACGCCCGGCAACAGGCAGACGATGCATGCCGCCAGCGAGATCCAGGCCGGCGAGATGCCGTGCAGCGCGTCGGTGGCAAAACCGGCCACGGCCAGCACCAGGATCACCGCCAGCAACTTCTCCTGCCGGCTCGGCGCGCTCGCTTGCTCGCGCGGGAGTGCCGCGATCGGCCCGTGCTCGGGAAACAGCCGGCATACCAGCCAGACCAGCATCACGGTCTTGAGCAGGCCGAGGATGGGGAAATGCAGCAGGAGATAGCTGCCATAGCTCAGGTTGACGCCGTACAGGGAGCTAGCCGCGCCGAGCAACACGCTGTTGGGGATATTGGCTGGCAGGATGGTGGTGGGCGGCATGTAGCTGGCGGCGGCCACCGTCAGCACCATGCCGATGCGGCCGTTGGAGCCCGGTGCAAAGCCAAGCCGGTCGGCCAGCGCCAGCACGATCGGCATCAGCAGCAGCACGCGCCCGGTGGTCGACGGCATCAGGAATGCCAGCCCCACGGCGCTCACCGCCACGGTGCCGATCACCTGGCGGTAGCTGCCCACCCGGCCACGGAAGATGATGGCCGCCAGGCGCTGCGCCAGCCCGGTCTGGCGCAAGGCCACGCCGGTTACCGCGCCGCCGAACATGAGCCACCACGCGGTAGAGGCAAAGCCCGAGAACACCACGGGGGCCGGCGCCACGTGCAGCACGACGGCGCACAGGAAGAACAGCAACGTCGTAGCCGGCTCGGGCAGCACGCCCAGCGCCCAGCAGCACACGGTGGACGCCACCAGCGCCCCCGCCAGCACCAGGCCGCCGGGTGCGCCGGTGGCGCGCCCCACCAGCCATACCGCCGCCACGCACAGGGCGATGACGATGGCGGCACGCGCGCTGTCCGACAGCTTGCCCGCGGGCGCGGGGCCTGCGGCGGGTGGCGCCTTGGAAGCGGCGGGATTGCCGGGAAGGCTGGCCGGGGGCGGCAAGCCGGGCTGACTGGTATTGCTCATGCGAGGGAACTCCGTGGTGCCATGCGATGAGCGCCATCGTAGGACGCGCCAATCTGGCCGGGTTACACTTCTCGGGCAATTTCTTACGAATGCCAGCCACACCCAAAAACCTGCGCCAAAGCCGCGCCGAGCCAGATGCCACGCACCACCTACCAGCCCGTCCCGCTGACCCAGCCCACCGCCGAGCAACCGGTCATCGTGCATCTGCGCCTGCCGCCGCCCAACGCCATCATTCGCCGCCACCGGCATGCTTGGGGGCAGATCTCGTGCCCCCTGCGCGGCAGCATGCGGGTGACCGCGGCAGGCACCACCTGGGTGGTGCCGACCATGCGCGCGGTGTGGATTCCGCCGGATGTGGAACACGAGGTGGTCACGCTGGGCGAGGCAGCGCTGCACGCCTGCTATGTGCTGCCGCAAGCGGCACCGCTGTCGCTCACCGCCTGCGCGGTCGTGGAAGTGTCGGCGTTGATGCGCAACCTGATGGTGGCGCTGACCGACGCCGCCAGCCAGTCCGCGCCACGGCGCCAGCTAAGCGCGGCCCTGCTGCTCGAGGAGTTGCGCACCGCGCCCACGCTTTGGCCTGGGCTGGCCTTGCCCACCGACCGCCGCCTTAAAGCGTTGTGCGACGCCTTGATGGAGCAGCCAGGGTCGGCGCTGAGCCTGGCGCAATGGGCCGAGCTGACGGGCGCCAGTGAGCGCACCCTGGCGCGGCTGTTCCGCACCGAGCTGCGCACCAGCTTTGCCGCCTGGCGCCAGCAATTGCGGCTGGCGCACGCCGTGGACCTGATGAGCCGCGGCAAGCCGCTCGCGCACGTGGCGGCCGAAACCGGCTATGCCAATGCCGGCGCCTTCTCCACCATGTTCCGGCGCGCGCTGGGACAGGCGCCGCGCGATTTTCTGGCGGCGGAGTCCCGCAATCACGGGAGGGGACATTGAGCGCAAAGACCCATCTTGCCAAAGCCATCCACTGGCCCGCCGGCGCGCAGGTGCATCCTCGCGAGATGCTCGCGGCAGCCCTGGGCATGGGCATGCCGCTGCTGCTTGCCGGCGCCACGGGGCGGATCGCACTTGGCCAGGCCGCCGCGCTAGGCAGCCTGGCGATCGGCGCCGGGGCGGTCGCCGGATCCGGGATCGACACGCAAGATGAATCCCGCATCAGGCCGCTGGCGGCCCTGCTTGCACCGGTTGCGGCTGCCGCGGCCATCGCGGCGGCCCTGGCGGGGCACGGCGCCCTGACCGATGTCATCGTCCTCTTGCTGGCCGGTGCGGCGGCCTGCATCGGCGGCTACAGCCGCCCGCTCGCGATCGCGGCCACGCGCTTCATCCTGTTCCTGATCATTGCCACAGGTGCGGCAAGCGCTGCGCCACATCGAGCAGCCTTTCTCCTGCTCACGCTGGCCGGCGCGCTCTGGACCTGCCTGCTGTGCCTGTGCCTCGCGCCGAGGGCCCGAGCGCTGCCGCAACCCGGCGCGCCCTTGCCGTTGCCCACCACGGCGCAGCGCCTGCGGCGATGGCGGCACACGCTGTCGCAGTGGGCCGGATGGCAGTACACGCTGCGGCTGGTGCTCGGCCTGGGCTGCGCCTGTATCCTGCGCTGGTTGCTCCCGGGCCATCACTTCGAATGGATCACGCTGACCGTGGCGATCCTGCTGCAGCGGCAGCCAGAGGGCTTCGCCGTCAAGGCCACGCAGCGGGTGGCCGGCACCCGGCCACTGCTGCGCCTGCGCAACTACCTGGCCTACTCGGCGGTCATGACCCCGCTGATGGTGATGATCATGGGCGCCAGCCGGCCGGCCGACGGCGGCATGCTGATGGACCGCGCGGCGGCGACGGTGATCGGGGCCGTCATCGTGTTGCTGGTCGACCGGATTGCCTTGAAGGCAGCTGGCGGCGTGCTTGCCAACTAGTTAGGCGGCATATAATATGGCGCCACTATGCAAGCACTCGAACAGAAGTACCTCGCCCTGCTCAACGAAGCCGAACGACGCCAGCTGCCCGACCTGGACAGCATCCAGCTGTGCTTCCGGGCACTGTCGCTGGCGTCCGCAATCGACCGCGACTGCGGTGCGCTGCTGGCTCCGCATGGCCTGTCCGAAGGCCGTTTCGTGCTGTTGTTCCTGCTGAACGCGGCCAAGGACGGGCTGGCGCCCAATACGCTCGCGGAGCAAGCCGGCGTCACGCGCGCCACCATCACCGGCCTGCTGGACGGGCTGGAGCGCGAGGCGCTGATCGAGCGCCATGCCGACACCACAGACCGGCGTGCCCTGACCATCCGGCTCACCCGCAAGGGCAAGCAGGTCGCCAAAAAGGTGTTTGACGAGCATGGCCGCTGGATCGCAAGCCTGTTCCGTGACTTATCCGCACAGGAGCGCGCCTTGCTCGACGGCCTGCTAAGCCAGGTTTCCGCGGGCATGGCCAAGCGCAATGGCGTGCCGGGGGATTCGGCATGAACCAGTCAGCGGCCCAGCCGGCAACACGCAAAGGCGCGAGCCGGGCGGCGGACATTCCCGCCGACATCCTCGCCGCGCTGGAGCGTGGCGAGCTGCAAAGCGCCACGCTCACCGAATGCCTGGCGTTGAACCAAGTCACGCTGCTGCGCGCCGTGTTTCCCAAACTCCCGCCAGCCGCCATGCAGCAAGCCGAAGCCGCCAGCCAGCTTGGCATCCTCAAGCGCATGGCCAGCATCGGCGCCATCCTCATCGAGCATCTTGGCGCCGCGGGCATCGCACGTTGCCAGGCGCATCCATCGGATACCGTGCGCGGCTGGGCCTGCTTCACGGTCGGCATGCGGCCGGGCCTGGACCTGAGCCAGCGCCTCGCGGCCATCCGGGCGCTGGCCGACGACCCGCATTTCGGCGTGCGCGAATGGGCCTGGATGGCAGCGCGGCCGCATCTCGCGGCGGACCTGGACACCTGCATCGCGCTGCTTGCCGCCTGGACGGCGTCGCCATCCGAGCGGCTGCGCCGCTTTGCCACCGAGGCACTGCGCCCGCGTGGAGTATGGTGCGCGCATATCGCCGCGCTGAAGAAGCAGCCCGCGCAAGCCCTGCCGCTGCTGGACGCGCTGAAGGCCGACCCCTCGGCCTATGTGCAGGACTCGGTGGCCAACTGGCTCAACGATGCGGCCAAGGACAGTCCCGACTGGGTGCGCAGCCTGTGCGAACGCTGGCAGCGAGGCGACCCGCCCGCCGCCACCCGCCGCATCTGCGCCCGTGCGCTGCGCAACCTCCGATGAAAAAAAGCCCGCCACCAAGGTGACGGGCTTTCGAGGCAGGCGACTACGGGAAGATCAGGCCGGCAGCGAATCCGACAAGCGGTTCTCCTTGCCATTGCCGTTGCCGTTGCCGTTGCCGTTCTCTTCGTCCGGCCAGTTGCGGCCGACCATCCACTCATACAGCGTGGGCAGCACGATCAGCGTGAGCATGGTGGCGGTGATCAGGCCGCCGATGATAACGATGGCCAGCGGGCGCTGCGTCTCCGAGCCGATGGCGCGCGAGATGGCCATCGGGAACAGGCCCAGCATGGCCAGCAGCGCGGTCATCAGCACCGTGCGCAGGCGGTCCATCGAGCCGGTCAGCACGGCCTGGCGCACCGGCATGCCTTCGTCGCGCAGCTGGTTGAAGTAGGTCACCATCACCACGCCGTTGAGCACGGCCTGGCCGAACAGCGCGATAAAGCCGATCGCAGCCGACACCGACAGCGGAATGCCGGTGATGAACAGCGCGAACACGCCGCCGATCAGCGCGAACGGAATGTTCGAGATGATCAGGGTCGCGCTCTTGAACGACTTGAAGGCATTGAACAGCAGCAGGAAGATCACCAGCACCGACAGCGGCACCACGATCGACAGCCGCGCCATGGCGCGCTCCTGGTTCTCGAACTCGCCCGACCAGCTGATCTTGACGTCATCGGCCTTGACGTTCTTGGCGACCAGTTCCTGCATGTCCTTCACCACGCTGCCCATGTCGCGGTCATGGATGAAGATGCCGATGGACGTGGTGCGCTGGCCGTTCTCGCGGCTGATGTTCATCGCGCCGGAAGCCGCGCGGAAGTGCACCAGTTGCGACAGCGGCACCTGCGCGCCGTCCGCCGTTTGCAGGAAGATATTCGGCAGGTTTGGCAGCTGGCGCTCGTTAGGCTTGAGACGCACCGCCACGCTGAAGTGCTTCTCGCCCTCCCACAGCTCGGTGGCTGCCTTGCCGGCAAGCGCGGTCTCCATCAGGTCCTGCACGTCTCCCACGTTGATGCCGTAGCGGGCGGCCTGGGCGCGGTCGAAGTCCAGCACGTACTGCGGCAGCTCGCCGTCGCGGTCGATAAAGGCGCGCATCACGCCCTGTACCGATTGCACGTTGGCGAGGATCTGGTCGGCCACGCGCTTGTTCTGCTGCAAGCTGTCGCTCTGCACCTTGATCACGATCTGGCCCTTGATCTGGGAGATGCTCTCAAGAATGTTGTCGCGCACCGGCTGCGAGAAATTCGGCTCGATGCCGGGTAGCTGGCGCAGGTTGGCGTTGATCTCGTTGATGATCTTGCGCTTGTCGTAGCCCGCGCGCCATTGCTTGTCGTTCTTCAGGTCGACCAGGATTTCGACGGTGTTGATCAGCTTTGGATCGGTGCCGTCGTCCGGGCGGCCCACCTTGGAGATGGTGGTATTGACCTCGGGCGTCTTGCGAATCACGCCACGCAGGCGGCGGGCCTGGTCGCGCGCTTCGTCGATGGACACCGACGCCGGCAGGTCGAAGCTGACCCACATCGAGCCTTCATCCAGCTCCGGCAGGAACTCGCTGCCGAGGAACTTGCCCACGCCAACCGTTGCCACCAGCAGGCCAACGGCGATGCCCACCACGGTGCGCTTGTGGTCCAGCGCCCAGGCCAGCATCGGCTCGTAGAGGCGCTTGCTATGGCGCACCATGAAGTTGTCTTCATGCGCGATGTTCTTGGTCAGCAGCAGGTGGCACAGCAGCGGCACCAGCGTCAGCGAGATGATCAGCGAGCCGACCAGCGCACCCGTCACGGTGTAGGCCATGGGCGCGAAGATCTTGCCCTCGTGGCGCTGCAGCGTAAAGATCGGGATGTGCGCGGCGATGATGATGATCATCGAGAACACGGTCGGGCGGCCCACTTCGGTGGTGGCCTGCAGGATGGCGTGCATGCGCGCGCGGCTGTCCTTGATCTGGGCTTCCTTCAGCTCGCCCAGCCGCTTGAAGATGTTCTCCACCACGATCACCGCGCCGTCCACGATGATGCCGAAGTCCATCGCGCCCAGCGACAGCAGGTTGGCGGGAATGCCCACCCAGGTCAGGCCGATGAACGTGGACAGCAGCGCCAACGGAATCACGATTGCCACGATGGCCGCGGCCCGCACATTGGCCAGGAACAGGTACAGTACGGCCATCACCAGCAGCGCGCCCTCGACCAGGTTGCCGAACACCGTGTGCAGGGTCTTGTCGATCAGCGTGGAGCGGTCGTAGTAGGGCACGATCTTCACGCCCTTGGGCAGGATCGAGTTGTCCAGCAGGTCGATCCTCTTCTTGAGCGCTTCGAGCACCAGCGAGGGGTTCTCGCCCTTGCGCATCACCACGATGCCCGAGACGATATCGTCCTCGTCGTCCTGGCCCATCAGGCCCTGGGGCGGCGCGGAACCGGTCCTGATCTCGGCGATGTCCTTGACCAGGATTGGCGTGCCATTGACTTCCGACACCACCACATCGGCGATATCGGCCGAGGTACGGAAGCTGCCCAGCGAGCGCAGCAGGAATTGCTGGCGCCCGTTGGCCACGGCGCCGCCGCCGGCGTTGGAGTTGGCGCGTTGCAGGGCGGTAAAGAGTTGCGAGAGCGAGATCTTGGCGTCGCGCATCTTCGCCAGGTTGGGGTTCACCTCGTACTGCTTGATGGTGCCGCCAATGGTGACAAGGTCGGCCACTCCCGGGACCTGGCGCAGGTTCTTCTCCACCACCCAGTCCTGCAGCGTGCGCAGTTCCTGCGCGCTGTAGCCCTTGCCGGTCAGGCGAAAGCGGAAGATCTCGCCGATGGCGGTGGACAGCGGCGCCAGCTCCGGCTGCACGCCGTCGGGCAGGTCCACCCCGCGCAGGCGCTCGATCACCTGCTGGCGGGCCACCACGTCGGTGGCCTTGTCATTGAAGGTGACCATCAGGAAGGACAGGCCGAACTGGGTGTGCGAGAACACCCGCACGGAGTTCGGCGTGCCGGCCAGCGCGGTTTCGATCGGGATCGTGACCTGGCGCTCAACTTCCTCGGCGGCGCGGCCCGGGTACAGCGTAATGACGTTGACCTGGATGTCGGAGACATCCGGGAAGGCTTCGATCGGCAGGTTCTTGAAGGCCGCAAGGCCACCCCCGATGAAGATGGCAAGGCCGAGCCAGACGAACAGCTTCTGGTGCAGGGCAAAATGGACGATGCGCGAAATCATGTGGCGGTCTTCCTCACTGCTTCGCGCTGGCGCTGCTGGCTTCGCTGGCGCGCGCCGCGTTGACCGCGGTGGCGTCTCGCAGGATGTCCTGCAGGTACAGGTTGCCGTCGGTCACCACCACGTCGCCATCCTTGAGCCCTTCGACCGCCTCGGTCATGCCGGGCAACGACACGCCCAGCTTGATCTGCTTGCGCTCAAAGCGGTTCTGGGCCGTGCGCACAAACACAAAGTGGTGGTTCTCGGCCAGGAACACCGCCTTGGACGGCACCGCGATCCCCTGGAAGGAGGCGGCCTGCAGCTTGGCGGTGACGAACATCTCGGCCTTCAGGCGACGGTCCGGGTTGGGCACCGACAAGCGCACCTTGATGCTGCGCGCCGCAGGATCCACGTAATCGGCCACCTTGACCACCTTGCCGGCGAAGGTCTCGCCGGGATAGGCGGCCGACACCAGTTGCACGGTCACGCCGGGCTTGAACAGGGCGATATCGGCCTCGGCCGCGTCGACCTGCGCCCACAGTTCGCCGGGATCGGTCACCAGGAACAGCGGCGCGGTGGGCGGCTGGTCGGGGCGCAGTTCCATGCCGTTATTGATATTGCGCTCCACCACCAGGCCATCGATCGGCGTACGCAAGGCAAAGCGGTTGCTCGCGCCCTCGCCCTGCGCGCCGGCGCCGTACTGGCGCAAGGCAGCCTGGGTGCGCTGCAGGTCGGCATTGGCCCGGGCGGCATCGGCCTGGGTCTGCTCCAGGTCCTTTTGCGCCACGACGCCAGCACCGTACAACTCGCGCTGGCGGGCCAGCGCCTTGCCGGCATAGGCGGCGTCGGCCGCGGCCTTGCGGGCGTCGGCCTGGGCCACGCCGAAATCGGTCGAGGTCAGCATGGCCAGCGCCTGCCCCGCCTTGACGTTGGTCCCCGGCTGCACCAACACCTCGGTCACGCGCCCGGCAAACGGCGTCGTCACGCGCACGGTACGGTCTTCATTCCAGACCAGGCGGCCTGGCAGGCTCAGCATGCGCTCGCCGCCGCTCTTGACGGTCTCGCCCACGATGCCAGGCAGCGTCCTGACCGTGGCCGGAAACTCAACGGTGTTACCGCTGACCTTGGGTTCGTCGCTGGGGGGCGGGGCTTCCTTCTTGCCGCAGGCGGCGAGCGCCAGCGCGACCAGCGAAAACGCGACCAGCCGGGCGGCGACGCCATGGCGGGCCGCGGCACGTACGGGGGACATCGAAGCAGGCTTAGCAGTCATCGGGACGGACATCGGAGCAGACACGGAATTAAGGACGCGGTACATCGGGGCGAGCCTGGGAATTGGGTGAGGACTGCAGGGCGGCGCGGTAAGCCGACAGGGATTTGGCGAAATCGCCTTGCGCGTTGACAGCGTCCAGGCGCGTCTGGCGCAAGGCCCGGCGCGCATCGAGCAGGTCCAGCACGCTGCTGGCGCCCTTGGCATAGGCAAACTCGGCGCTGCCGGCGACGCTCTCGGCGGTCGGCACCACGCCTTCGACCATCTGCTTGAGCGACAGGCGCGCGGCTTCAAGCTGGTTGCGCGAGCGCTCCAGCTCGTTCTGCGCCTCGAGCAGCACGCGGTTGCGATCATCCAGCGCGGCGTAGTAATCCACCTCGGCGCGGCGGGCTTCGCCGCCAAAGCTGTGGCGCACGTAGAGCGGGATCGACACGAACACGCCGAAGCTGTTGCCGCTGCCGGTCTGGTTGGCGGCCGAGACAGGGTAGTGCTCCGCCTGCGCGCCCACGGTGACATCCGGAACGCGCCCCGCGCGGGCCAGGTCGCGCGCGCTGGCGGCCGCAGCCAGGCGGGCTTGCGCCGCCGCCACGTCCGCGCGGCGCTGCACGGTGTCGGCGTCGGGCTGGGGCACCGGCACGTCCAGGGCGGGCCAGTCGGGCGTCAGGCGATTGTCGGCCAGCGTGCCGGGCACGCCGATGGCTTGCGCCAGCGCGGCCTTGTCGCTGGCATGGTCGGCCATGGCGCTGCGCAGATCGGCTTGCGCGCGCAGCACATCGAGCTGCAGCTTGGCCACATCGGCGCGCGACACATCGCCAGCCTTCAGGCGAGCCTCGTTGGCCTGCTGGGTGCGACCGTAGAGCGCCAGCGTCTCGTTGAGCACGGCAACCCGCTCCTGACTCACGAGTGCCTCATAGAACGCCTGGTCCACCAGGCTCGCCTGCTGGGTAATCACCGCCTGCAGCACTTCGCCGGCGGCGCGGCTGGAGGCTTGCGCGGTATCCACCCGCAAGCCTGCCTTGTTGGCGGTCTCGATCACCTGGTCCACACGCAGGGTGGAATCCACCGTCTTGCTGCGCGGGCCGCCCGAGTTGAAGCCGGCATGCGGGTTGATATTGGCCACGCCCAGGCTGAGCACGGGGTTGGGCCGTTGCGACGCAATCTGGATATCGGCCTGGCTGGCCTCCACATTGCGCCGCGCCGCGATGATGTCACGGTTGCAGCGCACGGCATCGACGCGCACCTGGGCGAGGGTCAGGGTAGCCTTGGACGGCGGCGCCACACAGGGGCCATCCATCGGCAAAGGTGCGCTTTGCGGCACATTCGAGCCGGCCGCGGCAGCGCCCGCAACGGCGCCGAGAAGGCTTAGCAGCAGGAAACGAGGAATGGAAAAAGACACGATCAATCTGGCTCGGTTCGACTTAAGTGTGCGGTAAACGACCATACCCGCCCATCGGTGCACCGAGTTAGCGAATATTCACGCATCTCCGTGGAACCCGACGTGTTCTTGCCGGTATCCGGCAACGGCGAACGATCTCCCGAGCGCATTCAAACCGAACTGCATTACAAACGCCTTTCACACTGCCAACAAATGTGGGAAATACCCCTCGAACACCCCAGTTTCGAGGGAAAACCCTGACAAATACGCTGCTTTCATGACAAAACGAAGTGGCCAGCAGGCGGGTCGCCAAAGCCGCGTATCATTACGCGCTTCGCGCCTTTTGCCCCCTCCGGAACGCCGGCCCGGGGCGTTATCACTCACCTCGCAGTGCACGTTGTTGCCACGCCATCGCCACGCTGTTGCCGTTAGAGCCGCCTCCCGTATTCCATGCTTGACCATTCCCTGCTGCCGTCCTTGCTGTCCGCCCTGTTGATCTTTGGCCTGGGCAGCGCGCTGGGCGCCGTGGGCGGGCTGTTCGGCATCGGCGGCGGGCTGATTGCCATTCCCGCGCTGGGCCTGCTCTATGGCATGGACCAGCAACTGGCGCAGGGCACCGCGCTGGTGATGATTGCGCCCAATGTGCTGATCGGCTTCTGGCAATACCGCCGGCGCGCCGACATCGCGCTGCGCACGGCGGTCGTGCTCGGGCTGTCAGCGGTGCTGGCGACTTATGCCTCGGCACGCCTCGCCACCGCCATCGACGCCGTGTTGCTGCGCCGCATCTTTGCCTGCTTCATGATCGGCCTGGCGCTCTATTTCCTCTGGCGGCTGCTGCCAGGGCGCGCCGCCACGGCGCAGCAGGCGCGCCTGTCACCGCGCTGGATTCCGGCGCTGGGCGTGGTCGGCGGCGCGTTCTCGGGCTTTTTCAGCGTAGGCGGCGGCGTGGTGGCGGCGCCGGCCTTGGTCGGGCTGTTCGGGTTCCGGCAGGCGGCTGCGCAAGGCCTGGCGCTGGCGCTGGTCACGCCCGGCGCGGTGGTGGCGCTGGCCACCTATGCCCATGCCGGCCATGTCGACTGGGCCAGCGGCATCCCGCTGTCACTCGGCGGCATGCTGACCATCTCGTGGGGCGTGGCGCTCGCCCACCGCATGCCGGAGCGGCGGCTGCGCGCCGCGTTTGCCCTGTGCCTGATCGCCACCGCGGGGATCATGCTGGCGCGCGGCTAACCTTGCAGGCCGCGGCGCCTGTGCCACTCGGCAAGTGACTCGGAGGGCCAGGTGCCGCAGTGCACATGGCCCCGCCCCTTGGGCACATCGACCCAGGGCGCGGCAAAATCCAGCGCGGCCTCCACCACCTCCGGCGGCTTGGGCAGCGGCGTATCGATCGCGGACGCCTGCGGATGCACCAACTCCGGCCAGCGCGGATCCCAGAGCCATAACGCGCTGCCGCATTTCAGGCAGAAATGCCGCTCCGCCGGCGAGCGGCCCGCGCGCTTTCCCGGCTCCCGCATCACCGCGTGATAGATGCCGACATGCCTTTTGCCGCGAACCGTCAGCGTGGCGGCGTCACCGCCGAGGTTGATGGCATAGCCACCGCCGCCTGCCGTCTTGCGGCAGATCGAGCAGTAGCAATGCATGAACGGATAAGGCGAGCCGGACTCCAGGCTGAAGCTGACCGCGCCGCAATGGCAGGAACCTTCGAGATGCATGGGATCTCCCTTGAGGACGGGACTCTAGTGTCCCGTTCCGCTGATTCGTTCGCAAAGTCTGTTGTGCTTGGAGAAGGAATTGTAGGTCGGCGTAAAGTGCATATGCCAGCGCGGACGGGCCGTGCGGGGTTGGGTATGTATGCGCGTATGCGATTTGCATTGCTTGTAGCCCGCTGACTGGGGAGGCGTTTTGGGGCGGGGTTTTCTTGCTTCTAGCTGCTGTCGCGGCTGTACGGGGTTGGCCGTTTTAGAACGTGTGAGATGTCACTTCTCTTTACTCGTAAAGAGAAGTAACCAAGAGAAAGCGATCCTTGCAGGAGGCTGGCGTGTCGGGGTTGCGTAGCCCGGTGGTTTCGTCGTCAGGCCCTGGGTTCTAATGGCCTCATGCCGTTACCGGATTGAGTGGCCACGATCCTGCGGATGGCGCTGGTTTCGTGGTGAGGCTGCTCGGTAGCGGCATCCCTGCTCATTCATCCATCTGCCGGTACCGGCGCAAAGTGTCACGATATATCACGCCGTGACGATTTCGTGGTGGGGTGGGCGCAGTGGAAGAACTCTTCGGCCTTTCAATTCGGTGCCACCGCGCCCACGACGAAAACGGGACGCTTGCAACTTCGTGGCCAGTCACTCCGCGAGCGACAGACGGCTTGAAGTTCGTGGTGGCCGCTACCGGGGGGACCACCACGAATCCCTGGGCATTGGCTGGGTCGTGGTGTTCTGAACCGGTTACGGCACGAGTCCATTAGCACCCGGCCCCCGGTGGTGGGTTCGTCGAAGATCAGGATGTCGGGATCGTGGACCAGCGCGCAGGCAATGTTCAGGCGGCGCTTCATGCCGCCGCTGAAATGCGCAGGCTTGTCCCGCGCGCGCTCGCACAAACCCACCAGCGCAAGTGCCTGGGCCGTGCGCTCACGCAGCAAGGCACCCGACAAGCCATAGAGCGCGCCGAACAATTCCAGGTTGGCGCGCGCCGGCAGTTCCTCGTAGAGCGACAGCTCCTGGGGCACCAGCCCGATGCGGCGCTTGAGCAGGCCCACCGAGCGCGCGCCGGCATCCTGCAGCGCGCTGCCACCGATAAGGACGCGCCCGGCATCGGGGGCCACCAGGCCGCACAGCATCGCTACCGTGGTGCTCTTGCCGGCCCCGTTGGGCCCCAGCAGGCCCGTGATCTCGCCGCCAGCGACGGTGAAGGCAACGTCCTTCACCACCGCCCGCGTGCCATACGATTTGCCCAGGCCGATGGCTTCGAGCATGTGGCGCCCCCTCTCGTGAAGACACACGATTCTAGCCGAGGTGCCCGGCCAGGATGCCCCCCCTCGCGTCCTCCCGCGAGGGGGCTGGCTGGACAATCCCTGCCCGATATGGCATAAGGGTATGTGCTGCCTTAAAAAACGGCAGCATTAAAAAACGGCAGCACGCTTGCCAGGATTTTCCACCCTTCATTCGAGACCCCATGCTCCTCGCCTCGCACCGCAACGCAGTCCGCCGCCATGCCATGCATGCGGTGGCAACGCGTGCGTGCGCGGCCAAGGGCGGCGTGCGCTCGCTCCGCGCCACAACGGCCGCGGTCAACACCTATGGTTTCGCCGCCGTGCTTTTCCAGGCCGTGCGGGGAAACCAGGACACACCAGCCAGGTCCTGACTTTCCCCGCACGGCACTTTGCCTGAGGGCGCGCATCGCGCCCCTTGTCCAATGTGCAACCTGGGAGAAAAGCCATGTCTTCGTCTTCGATCTATCACAAGACCCTCTGTGCGATCGGCACCGTCGCCGTCGTCTACTTTCTCATCAATCTCTGATTGAGCACGGGGCCACGGCTTAGCCGTCGCCCCGTCATGGCCCTGCACGCCTTTTTCCTGCCGCGGCGCGTTCGCGGCATTCACTTCGCACGCCTTCATCGCCATGGAGCTCACCAAGAATTTTGTCAAAGCCAAGCGCCCCTGCGCCGATGGCTACCGCTGGTTCGTCCGCAATCGCCAGGGCGGCAGCGACTACCAGCACCTGCTCGACGCCCTCGTCGATGACGGCCGCGTTGACGACGCCTGCTGGCTGCTCACACAGTTCGGCCCCACCGATGCCGTACTCGCCGTGGACAGCATCGACGCCGATGCCGTGGTCTTTGCCGGCTCGCTGGTGGTGCGCGGCTGCATCGACGTCGGGACCACGCTGCGCGCCGGGGGCAGCATCCAGGCCGGCGGCGGCATACGCGCGGGCCGGGCCATCGTGGCCGGTGACAGTCTCGCGGCGGCCGGCGGCATCCATAGTGGCGGCGTGCTCGAAGCGGGCGGCGATATCAAGGCCGCATGGGGCATCGACGTGCAGGACGCGATCACCGGCGGCGGCAACCTCAAGGCCGGCTGGGATGTGCTGTGCGGCGGCAAGATCGCGCTCGCCGGCAGCGCGGTGGCCGGGCAAGACCTGATCGGGCAAGCGGCCATTCACTGCGGCAAGAGCATCCGCGCCGGGGGTGTCATCGATGCGCGCCACACAGTGCGCGCCGGCCACGGCATCGAGTGCGGCGCTTCCATTCGCTGCGGCATGCATCTGGAGGCCGGCTGGGGCATCAAGGCGCTCGAGGCCATCGTTGCCGAATGCGCCATCAAGGCGGGCGAAGGCTTGCAGGCGGGCGACGAGATCCGCGCGGGCATTGGCTATGGCGTGTACGCCGGCCTGGATGTCAGGGTCGATGCGTGGCCGGCTTGCGCGAAGGTGCTGGCGGTGCGCAAGCCCGAAGGCCTGGTGAGCGGGTGGTGGGAGGAACCTGCCATGTGCTGATATGCCACCGCACGCCTTGCCCTTGTTCCTTCACCGTTCTCGCGTTCTCATCATTCTCACCCTTCACTTGGGAGATAAGCAATGTTCTACAAAGTCTTGCTGGTCCTGGCCTTCTTCATGGTCGTGGTGTTTGCCCTGGCACGGGGCTTCCAGCACATGCCGGTCTAACCGCCGCGCCTCCAGGAGAAAGAACGACATGTCCATCATGGCGCCGGCCATGGCGCTTCCGTGGTTTGCGCGCAGGCTAGAGCTGCGCATCGATGTCAGCCACCGCCCCGCCGAGCTCGACCAGGAGTTCGGTTCCATCTACGGCCGCCTGCACCGGCCGGGCGACCGCCTCCACGGCATCCCGGCAATCGCCACCGACGCGCCGGAGCTGGTGATCCGCTACCGCGAGGCGGATGGCGAGTACTACGTCTATGTGGAGGACGTGGCGCGCAAGCGCCTGGCGGGCTACACGGTCTTCAACCGCTTGATCGAGGTGGGGCGGCGCGCCGACCTCTACCTGCGCGCGCCGCACTCCAAGTACGAGACGACCTACCAGCGCCGCGGGCTGGCCACTGCGATCTACCGCTGGGGCCTGGACGCCGGCCTGTGCCTGATAACGGGCGCGCGGCAGTCCGCCGGCGCCAATGCCTTGTGGCACTCGCTGTCGAAGGACCATGTGCTGGGTTATGTGGACCTACGCTACAAGACCCTGACCTATCTCGGGCAGGACGTCAGCCGCGAAGTGCATGACGACCTGCACACGCGCATGATCCTGCTGGGCAAAGGCTGGAGCATCGAGCGGCTGGCAACCGTTACCGGCATGCTGTAGAGCCGCGCTGGCGCCGCTTGTCGGGTTGATGAAAACCGGAATCGCCCGGGCTAGTTGTTTCGCACCGAAACAACTAGCCCGGGCGAATTGCTGATTTTTACGAAGTCGCATCTCAAGTTACAAATATGTTGCAACTTAAGCACTTCTCGGCTCTCCAGATTTCCCCGGATGCGTCGTAATCTTCAAACGTGCCAACCGGCGCTGCAACCCAATAGGAAATCATGTCCGAACGCCTCATCATGCTTGACGTCCCCGGTGTCCTCTACTCGAGCCGCTCCGAGGCTCGGCTGGGCGGAATCCCCGATACCGGCACCTTGCGCGACGTCCGCTTCTTCGATCCCGTCGCGCTCGGATTCGTGCGGCGCCTGTTCGGCCTGGCCGGTGCGCGCGTGGTGGTATCCGAGGCATGGCGCCGCGGCGTTCCCGCCGCCATCCTGCAGCAGCTCGACCTGCAGGTGGAGGGCATGACCCCCGACGTGCCCGGCGGCCACGCAGCCCGCATCGCGGCGTATTTTGCGCACCGCCCGGCACCGCAGGCCTTTGCCATCCTGACCTGCGACACGGCATCGATGCAAGACCCGCAATACGCGCACCTGCTGCCGCACGTGGTCAGTGTGAATCCGGCCGAGGGCCTGACGCCCGCCAACTTCAAGCAAGCGCTGGATATGCTTGGCGTGGCGTGCCCGTCTACCCTGTGCCTCGACACGCAGCCCGACGCGCGCGTGGAAGCCCGGCTGGAGCGGCTGCGCCGCCTGGCCAAGGAAGCGCCCGCGCGTTTCGAGGTGGGCACCGTTGCCGCGCCCTTGCTGCAAGCCGTGCCAACGCTTGCGCTGCCGGCGCGGCGCACGGAAAAGCTGCTCGCACACGCCTGATACGCTGCACGCCGATGCAAGCCGGCCCCGGCCGCGGCGCGCCTCTTCGGCGCGTAGCGACCGGGGCCGGCTTGGCTATCAGGCGACCGGGCTACCCCGGGCTGTCTGCCTTCTGGCTGAACACCAGCACCAACCCAAGCACGATCGCCACCATGCCTGCCAAGCTCAGCGCGGCAAGGCGATTGCCCAGGAAGAGGTAATCCATCAGCGCGGTCACGGCCGGCACCAGGTAGAACAGGCTGGTGACGTTGACCAGGTTGCCCGCCTGGATCAGCCGGTAGAGCAGCAACGTGGCGCCCACCGAAATCACCAGCGCGAGCCAACCAAGCGACAGCGCGAAGCCCGCCGAGGGCACCACCGCCATCGGCTGGAACGGCACGAACAACAGGCACAGCGCCAGGCCCGCGCCGTATTGCAAGGGCATCACGTCGAGCGGTGCTTGCCGGATACGCTTTTGCAGGATGGCGCCGATCGTCATGCACGCCAGCGCGCAGAGCGCAAAGCCCATGCCCGGCAGCGAGATCCGCGCCACCGCTATCCCCTGGTAGACCACCAGCACCAGCCCACCCAACGCCACCGCCAGGCCTGCCAGCCGGCGCGCGGAAAAGCGCCGCTCCACCAGCAGCAAGGTCAGGATCGGCTGCACGCCCAGCAGCGTGGCCAGCACGCCCGGCGTCATGCCGCGCGCCAGCGCCAGCAGGTAAAAGATCGAATACGCGCCGGTCAGCAGCAGCCCGGAGCAGACCACCTGCACGCGCGTGCCTGGCTGCGGCAACCAGCGCCGCCGCCAGGCCGCGAGCACCAGCAGCACGGCCAGCGCCAGCGCAAAGCGCGCGGCCAGCAAGGCAAAGGCAGAAGCGTATTCAAGCCCGAGGCGCGCAAAGATGGCGCCGCTGCTCCATAGCAGCACGAAGAGCGTGGTCGAGCCATGCGCGCTCAGTGCGTGTTTGTTCGAATCCATGGGTTTCACCTGTCACGGTAATCCGTAAAACTCCGGCGCGCCCCGGCACACTGACGCCGCGCGGACGCGAACGCGCCCTGGCGTCAGGCGGGAACCAGCCGAAGAAGGAAGAAGCCGAAAAAAGACGGGCTGACGATCAGCCCAGCACGGCTGGGGGCGGCGGCGCAAGGCCGGCCCGCGTGCGCGGCGCAGCAGTGACAGGCGGTGCGAGCGGTACGAACGGTACAAAGGCGGCGCACGGCCGCGCCGCGCCCGGACGGGTCGCGATGGCGGCAAAGGCGTTGTGCGCAACTTGATGCATGGGAATCCGTAAGCAGGCTGGGGCGGAGAAACAAACAAGCACCCGGGTCCCGGAGGACCGCATAACGTTACACCACGTCAATTCGCATGGCAATGCTGTCCGGTCCGCGGGTGGTCTTGCAGGCCTAGGTGAGCGGCTCGCGATCCACCGCTAGCCGGCTAGCCACGGCAAACAGCCACATCGCCAGCAAGGCCAGCCCCCACAGCACCAGCACCCGGCCCGCCGCCAGTTGCTCGTCGACCAGGTAGGTGCTGCACAGTTGCGACTCCGCCTCCTGGTACAGCAACCCGGCGCTCAGCATCATCCAGGCGCCGTTGATGACAAAAAAGCCCTGCACCACGGGGCCGGCGGCCTGCCACGAGGCGCGCGCCAGCAGCCCCGCCAGCACCATGCTCGCCACCTTGGCCATGCCCATGGGGCCCGCCAGCGTGGCTGCGTCCAGCGCCACCGGCAGCATCCAGTAGCTGACGATGCACCACGCCGCCAGCAGGCCCGGCAGCCCCGCCGCGTTCCATGGCGCCAGCCAGGCCGCCAGCCTCGGCCCGGCACAGCGCGCCGCCCACCAGCCGGCAAGTGCCAGCAGCGGCAGTTCCAGGCCCATATGCCTGGCCATGGTCGCCTCCAGCCATGGGCGCAACAACGCGGCCACGGCCAGCATCAAGCCGGGCAAGCAGGCTTGCCAGCCAGGTGCAAGCAGCACCTTCACAGCCGGCTGCGCAGCACGTCGGCCAGCGCCAGGTCCGGCCGCTCCACGTCATAGGCGGCAGCCAGCCGGCCTTGCGCGTTGACCAGGAACAGCGCGGCATTATGCGAGTAGCCGCCCAGCCCATCGGGCAGCACGACGATGCCGAAGGCGTCGAGCAGGCCGCGCAAGCGCGCGGGCTCGGCCACCGTGGCGAAGGTCCAGATGGCAGGATCGGCGCGCAGCGTGCGTGCATAGGCCCGCAGCACGGCAGGCGTATCGCGTGCCGGGTCGAAGGAGAGCGTCAGCAGGCGCACGCGGTCCTGCAGGCCGCGCTCGCGCAATTGCTGCTGCAGCCAGGCCTGCCCCGACGCGCTGGTGCGGCAGATTGCCAGGCATCGGGTATAGACGAAGGTCACCAGCGTGACGGGCCTGTCGCGCTTGCCAGCGCCCTCGCCCTGCGGCATGGGGCCGCCAAAAGCGAGCTGCCGGCCCGCCTGGTCGAACAAGGCCAGCGCCGGCAGCACGCGCGGGGCGCGCGCCAGGTCCAGGCGCCGGGCGCCATCGGCGCTGACCGTGCGCAAGCCGCGCGTTGTGGCGAACACCGCCGCACCGGCCAACAACAGCACGAGCGCAACCATCGCCAGCGTCTTGCTCCACGCACGCGTCATGGCTTGGGGACACCTCCCGTGGCCATGAATGCCTGCAGCGCGTCGCCGCCGTGCCAGGGCGCCTTTTGCGCGACGGAAGCCGCGCGCGCCGCCGCGATCTGCGCGGCCTCGACCGGCGCAGCGCCATTGCCCCACTGGCTGCGGATATGCGTGGCCAGCGCCGCGATCTCCTGGTCGGAAAACTGCTCGCCAAAGGCCGGCATGGCGCCGTTGTAGGTGGTGCCGAGCACCTCCAGCGGGCCGGTCATGCCATGCAGCAGGATCTGCGCGAGGCGGTCCGGATCGTCGTTGACCCAGGGGGAGCCTGCCAGCGGCGGGAACACGGCGGGAATGCCTTGCCCGCTGGCCTGGTGGCAAGCCTGGCAATTGGCGGCGAACAATAGCTTGCCGTCGGCGACGCGGCCCTGCCCGGCCGGCGCTGCCAGCGCGGCCAGGTCGCGCCGGTCGCCCAGCGCGGCGCTGCCGTCGGCGCGCTCGATCAGGATGTAGCTGATGGCCCAGACCAGCAGGCCGCACACCAGCGCCAGCACGATCTTGGGCACCGGGTTGTGCTGCTCAACGGGATCGGCGTTCTCTGTCTTATGGGCTTGCGAGCGGGTCATCGTGGCTGGCTTGCGCACCGGGCGCGCGTGGCGCCGGCGGGCTGGAGGTGGATTGAGAAGAAGCGATCGCACCGAACGGGTTGGACGGCGCGCTCGAAACGGACGCCAGCGTGGCGCGCTGCGGCGGCTGGCTGGTTGCGCCCGCCGCTGCGGCCTGCTCCACCACCGGGTAGGTGTGGCGCAGGCCAATCAGGTAGGCGACCAGGTCCAGCGCCTGGGGCGTGGCCACCACCACCTTGCCCGGCGGCACCGTGCCGCCGGGCAGCGCGACCACCTTGTCGCTCTTGCCAACGGCGCCTTCCGGCTTGAGCTCGAACAGGAACGGATAGCCCGGCATGATGCTGTCCGCCACGTAGGCGCGCGGCTGGTAGAGATGGCCCAGGTGCCAGTCGGCGCTCGGCTGGCGCACGCCGATATTGAACAGGTCGGGGCCGGTGCGCATGGTGCCAAGCAAAGGCGGGCTGTCATAGTGGTAGTCCGCCGCCACGGACGGGCGGCCCCAGCCACGCGCGCCGTCGGCGCGGCCCGCGCCGGTGGAGCTGGGCTGCTGCGTATGGCAGGCGATGCAGCCGTTGGCGAGATACACCTCGCGCCCGCGCAGCTGCTCGCTGGTGTAGGGAGCGAGCGCCGCCGGCGCGGGCACATCCTTGAGCTGCAGGAAGGGCACCACGATCATGGCCGAGGTGGCGAGCGAGAGCGTGACCATGGCCCCGCCCACAAGTTTGAGTTCGTTTTCCATGTTCAGGCAGCCGCTTGGGAAACCATGCGATCGGTCTGCGCCAGCGCCGAAGGACGCAAGACCATCAAGGCAAAGTGAAAGGCAAAGACCAGATGGCCGAGCGTCATCAGCGCGCCGCCCAGCGAGCGCCCCTGCAGCCAAGGCAGCGTGACCGTCACCGATTCCATGAAGGGACGTGCCGGGTCCAGCAGCGCCAGGCCCTGCAGCACGCCGCCGATGCTCAGCGTGATGAGGTAGGTGGAGAAGCCCGCCACCACCAGCCAGAAATGCAGCGAGATCAGCGCGGGCCGGGGCCACGGCGCGTCGACGATGCGCGGCAGCGCGAAGTAGATGCCGCCGAAGATCACCATCGACACGAAGCCGTACATGCCCAGGTGCGCGTGCGCCACCGTGAAATGCGTGAAGTGCGTCACCGCGTTGAGCGAGCGCAGCGCCTCGAACGAGCCCTGCACCGACGCCAGCGTGTACATGATGGCGCCGAACACGATGAAGCGCAGCGTGGCCGAGTGGCGCAGCGCGCCAAAATTGCCCTTGAGCGTCAGGTGCTGGTTCACCGAGAACGCGGTCACCGGGATGATCATCATCACGCTCTGCACGATCGACAGCGTGATCAGCCACGGCGGAATCGGGCCGCCGATCAGGTGGTGCGCGCCGACCTGGCCGTAGAAGAACGCCAGCGTCCAGAAGCCCAGCAGCGACAGGTTATACGAGCGCACCGGCCGCCCGATCACCTTGGGCAGGAAGTAATAGACCGAGGCGAGCGACAGCGGCGTATAGAACAGGCCCAGCACGTTGTGCCCGAACCACCAGTTCATGGTGGCCTGTTCCACGCCGAAATGCACGCCCGGGATCTTGGCCACGACGTACAGCACCGGGAACCAGAACAGGGCCGCGCCGATGTACCAGACCGACACGTACAGATGATGTACGCGGCGCTTTTGCAGCATGAATGCCAGCGGCAGGCCGATCATCATCCCGCCGAGCGCGAACAGCAGGCCCACCTGCCAGGGGATCTCCAGCCACTCCAGGCCGGCGTTGATGCCCACGGCAATGCTGCCGAGCCCCGCCACCAGCCCCGCATTCCAGACCAGCGCGCCGATCATGGCAAAGCGCCCGCCCAGCAGCGGCGTGCGCAGCAGGCGAGGCAGCATCCACAGCGTCAGCCCGAGCAGCCCCATCGGCGCCCAGCCGTACGCCACCGCGTTCAGGTGCAGCGTGCGCAAGCGGCCGAAGGAAAGCCACGCCTGCCCGGTCAGCAGGTCGGGCATATGCAGCTTGAGCGAACTAAGCAGGCCGGCGGCGGACGCCACCACCAGCCAGGCCACGGCACAACTCAGCATCAGCAGGGCCGGCAGGGCGCTGGAGCGATCGGCCTCATGCCGCGCCGCCAGCTCCGCCTCGAGATCGGCGCGCGCGGCGGCGGTCGCGGCAGGCGCCTCCCGGCTGGACGCGGCGCCCACCCAGAGCGCCTGGCGCTGCGCCGCATCGCTCGACGGCTCCTCGGGCTGGCCGACCTCGCCGGGCGCAAAGATGGTGCGCGCACCGGCGGCTTCGAGATCGAACAAACCCTTGCGCAACGACCAGATGAAAGCAAACAGGCCACCAACCGACAGCAGGAAGGTAGCTAACAACAGACTCGTGGGATCCATGGATTTCCTTGCACTTCCCATGACGGCGCCGTGGCGGCCGCGGCTTAGAGGCCATTTCAAAACGATTCTGGCGTCGTTGCGCGGCCTTGCCGTACCGCTTGTACTGCCTGCGGCCGCGCGCCTAGCCAGAACCGCTTCGCTTCATTTTGAAACAGCCTCTTAAGGACAGCACTGAATGCTAAGGAGACAAGGCCGGCCCGAACAGGATCAGATTGGATCGATACAACCGGATCAGAGGGATTCCGGCGTGACATGTTGCCGCAGCAAATCTGCCACATTGGAATATCCCCATGCGCTGTGTCGTGCATCGCGCCGATACGATACAGTTGCCGGAAATCGGACATACGCCAAACAGTGGATCGCCAATGCCGCCCAGCAAGCCAGACACCCCCCAGCTAAAAGACGGGGAAGCCACGCCCGGCACGCTCTACGAAACGCTGGCCGACGATATCGCGCACTCGATCCAGGCCGGCACGCTGCGGCCCGGCGACCGCCTGCCCTCCGTGCGCCAGGCCAGCGCCAGCCGCGGGCTCAGCCCCTCCACGGTGTTCCAGGCTTACTACCTGCTGGAAGCGCGCGGGCTGATCATCGCGCGCCAGCGCTCGGGCTACTTCGTGGCCAGCACCAGCCGCGTGCTGCCGCCCGAGCCCGAGGCCGCGTCGCAACCGGCGGACGAATCCACCACGCTGAATGTCAGCGAACTGGTCTTCGACGTGCTGGCGTCGGCCAAGCAGCGGGAGCTGGTGCCACTCGGCTCCGCGTTTCCCAGTCCGCTGCTGTTTCCGCTACCGCGCCTCGCCAAGTCCATGGCGGCAGTCGTCCAGCAACTGGACCCTTGGAGTTCGGTGGACGACATGACGCCGGGCAACGCCGGCCTGCGCCGCCAGATTGCCCTGCGCTACCTGATCGACGGGCTTACCGTGCACACCGACGAGATCGTCATCACCAACGGCGCGCTGGAGGCGCTGAACCTGTGCCTGGCGGCCGTCACGCGCCCGGGTGACGCGGTCATCATCGAGTCGCCCACCTTCTACGGCGCGCTGCAGGCGCTGGAGCGCCACGGGCTGCGCGCCATCGAGGTGCCCACGCATCCGCGCGAAGGCATCGAGCTCGACGCCCTCGCCCGCGCGCTGGAACGCCACCGCCCGAGCGCGTGCTGGCTGATGACCAATTTCCAGAACCCGCTGGGCAGCCTGATGCCCGACGACAAGAAGCGCGAACTGGTGCGGTTGCTGGCGCGCTTCGAAGTGCCGCTGATCGAGGACGACGTCTACGGCGAGCTGTACTTCGGCAACAAGCGCCCCACCCCGGCCAAGGCGTTCGACACGCAGGGGCTGGTGATGCACTGCGGGTCCTTCTCCAAATGCCTGGCGCCGGGCTACCGGATCGGCTGGGCCGCGCCCGGACGCTTCGCGCGCGAAGTGGCGCGCGCCAAGCTCACCAGCACGCTGACAGTGGCGGCGCCAACGCAAGCCGCTATCCTTCACTACCTGGAGAAGGGCGGCTACGACCGGCACCTGCGGCAGTTGCGCCAGGCGCTGATGCAGCGGCAGGACGCCTTCGCGCAGGCCATCGCGCGGCACTTCCCGCCGGGCACGCGGGCCACGCGGCCGGCCGGCGGTTACTTCCTGTGGATCGAGATGCCGGCCGGCACCGACAGCCTTGCACTGCACCGCTATGCGCTCTCGCATGGCATCAGCATCGCGCCCGGCCCGATTTTTTCCGCGCATGGCGGCTTCCGGCATTGCTTGCGCATCAACTGCGGCCACGACTTCGACGACCGGACCGACGCCGCGCTCGCCACGCTAGGCCGGCTGGCCAGGCTGACTATGCAGTAAAGGCCGCGCCGCACCTGCCTTACAATGCGCGGCCCAATGGAGAACACAAAATGGAATCCCGCCTGACCGAACTAGAAATCAAGGTCGCCTTCCAGGACGACCTGCTCGACACGCTCAATCTCGCCGTGGCACGCCAGCAGCGGCAGATCGACCTGCTGCAGGAACAGCTCCAGGCGCTTTACCAGCAAATGCGCTCCAGCGGCACGGGCGGCGGCGAAAACGGCCCCCAGCACGAACTCCCGCCGCACTATTGATAGTGCGCATGGCCGGCGGCCAGACTGGACAATTGAACAAAGCCGGCGCAGGCGCGGTCAGAAGGGATAACGCGCAAGACGCCAACCTGGAGGCACCGCAGCATGCCGACGACGCAACGCCGCACCCGGCCCCGCAAATCCCTGACAACACGCAAAGCCGCCGCCGGCGCGCTTGCCATGCTGGTCGCCGCCAGCGCCTGGGCCGGCTATAACGTCTGGACCGGCGACTACACATTCTCCCGCCAGGAATTGCAGGACGCCGTCGACAAACGTTTCCCGGCAAGGCTGCGCTACGCCCAGGTGCTCGACGTCCAGCTGACGCATCCGCGCCTGCTGCTCGACGAAGCCAACAACCGCGTGACCACGCAGATGGATGCACAGGTCAGCAACACCTTGCTGCCCGCGCCACCGATCAACGGCACGCTTTCGCTGAGCAGCGGGCTCAGGTACGACCCGGCCAAACGCGCCGTGCTGCTCGACAATCCTTCCGTCGAACGCGTCCAGGTTGCCGGCATGCCGGCGCAATATGGCGAGCAACTGAACGCCATCGGCGCCGTCGTGGCGCAGCAACTGCTGCGCGATTACCCGCTCTACACGTTCAAGCCGGAAGAATTGCACGTTGCCGGCAAAGACGTCGAGCCGGGCGCCATTACCGTGCTGGCCGACGGCATCAAAGTCCAGGTCAATACGCGTTAAACGCAATACGTACCCCCTATTCGTATCCAATGCCGATGCCGTCGCCGTGCAAAACATGTTGTATCCGCGCACGCATTCATACCAGAAATTTGCGCAGTTAATTCACACCGCGCGAGCAATGTCGCTCGACCGGTTATACTCCGCGCTCCACAACTAACGGGTAAATACAAATGGCCGTAGCAAAGAAAGTCGCAACCAGCGCAGCAGCAAAGACCAAGCCGGCAGCCGCCAAGAAGGCAGCAGTTCCCGCGAAGAAGGCCAGCGTGCTGGCTCGCGAACTGGCCGCTGCAAAGAAGGGCCTGCTGAAGCTGCGCGCTGATGCAAAGAAGGCGATCGAAACTGCTAAGCGCGAAATCAAGGTCGCAGCTGAAGCCGCCAAGAAGGCCGTGCTGGCTGAGAAGCAAGCCGCCAAGGAAAAGCTGGCTGCACAAAAGGCCAAGGCCAAGCCGGCTGCGAAGAAGCCGGTGGTGAAGGCTGCCGTGGCAAAGAAGGCCGCAAAGCCGGCCGCCGCCAAGAAGGCAGCAGCTCCCAAGGCAGCAGCACCGAAGGCCGCAGCCCCGAAGGCAGCTGCTCCGAAGGCAGCAGCACCGAAGAAGGCCGTCGTGAAGGCAGCCCGCAAGCCGGCAGCACCGAAGAAGGCCGTGGCCGTCAAGGTCGAGGCAGAAGCGCCTGTCGCCGCGAAGTAAATCGCGCAAGGGCCAGCGCGGCAGGCGGCCCGGACATGCGCGCGGTAATCCGCGCCGTGCTCCGGTCCCCGCCGCGCACCACTTTTGTGCGAACTGGCTGGCGCTCTGCAGGGCCAGCCAGACAGATCCAGACAATATCCCCGGTTATTCAAGACGCCCTGGCCGATCGGCATTTCCCGATTAGCGCCGCCCGGCTTCGCCTGTCATTTCCCACATTTTCCGCATTTCCACATTCCACGCATTGCCCGCCAGGACGTTCGCCGCGTCTTAAGCCAACGCTTAACGCTGCATGCGCAAAGACAATGCGGCGAAGACTTATCCCCACTCCGCGCCAGCCCTCAATCGCGCTTTGTCGAATTTCGGCCACGCATTGCACGCGGCCCAATCCGCTTGCGTTCGGCGATGAAGTTCCTATTTTCGGAATACCAGGCTGAAATTATTGGCCGGCATCGGGATTGGCTCGTCCATGCGAAAGCCCTCGGCCTCGCCCAGCGCCGCCACATCTTCCATATTGCGCACGCCCCAATCGGCGTTCGCGCTGCGCAACTGCGCATCAAAGGCGGCATTGCTCGGCGCGGTATGTTCGCCGTTGCGCCGATACGGGCCATACAGGTAGAGCACGCCGCCGGCTGGCAGCAAACGCCCGGCCCCGGCGAACAGCGCCTCGGCCGCAGACCATGGCGCGATGTGGATCATGTTGATGCAGACCACCGCCTGCGCCGCCTCGATGCCCCAGGGCTGCTGGCGCACGTCCAGCACCAGCGGCGCGAGCACATTGGCCAGCCCGGCATGCTCGGCCCAGCCCGCGATCGACTCGCGCGCCGCAGCGTCGGGGTCGCTCGGCTGCCAGGTCAGCCCCGCCAGCGCGGCGGAGAAATATGCGGCGTGCTGACCGGTGCCACTGGCGATTTCCAGCACCAGGCCGCTCTGCGGCAAGACCCGCCGCAGCACGGCCAGGATGGCGTCGCGGTTGCGGTCGGTGGCCGGCGCCATGCGGCGCGCGTCGTGTTGGCCGTCTTGGTTCGGCATCTTTTTGCTCCTGTTGGGCTGTGGGTCTGGGCATGGGTCTGGGCCGCGGTGGCGCGTTGGCCCGGCGACCGCTCAATACCGCAAGCGTAGCAGGCATGACCGGTCCCGCGCCCATGTTGCCTCAGCCAATCCGCGCCGGTGGCCCGAAACGTTCCCGGTATTCGCCTGGGGTGACGCCGATGCGCTTGAGAAAGGCACGATGCAAAGCGTCCACACTACCAAAGCCCGCGCGCTCGGCGATACGCTCCAGCCGCCAATCCGAGCCCTCCAGCAGGGCTTTGGCACGCTCCACGCGCGCGCACTCGACGAAGCGGGCAGGCGGCTCGCCGGTCTCCCTGGCGAATGCACGCGCGAAGGTGCGCTCGCTCATGCCTGCGCGGGCGGCCAGCACCGGCCCTCTCAGGTCGCCCCTTGGGTCGTCGATAATGGCGGCCAGCAATGCGCGCAACCTGGGCGTGGCACTGCACTGCAGGCGCAGGCCGGTACTGAACTGCGACTGCCCGCCGGGGCGCCGCAGGAACAGCACCAGCTCGCGCGCGACCGCCAGCGCCACCTCGGGACCGCAATCGGCCTCGACCAGCGAGAGGCACAGGTCAATGCCGGTGGAAACGCCGGCCGATGTATAGAAGGGGGGATCGGCGACGAAGATCGCGTCCGGCTCCACCTGAATCGCGGGGCGCAATGTCTTCAGCAAGCCACAAGCGTTCCAGTGCGTGGTGGCACGGCGCCCGTCGAGCAAGCCGGCCGCGGCTAGAACAAACGCCCCCGTGCAAACGCTGGCGATTCGACGCGTACGCCGGGCGCGCGCCTGCAACCAGGCTAGCAGGTCCGGGTCTGAGGCGGCGCGGCGCAGGCTCTCCTCGCTGCCGCCACCGACCACCAGCGTGTCGATGCGCTCCGGCAAGTCGGCAAGCGCAACCGCGCCGGCCAGGCGCAGGCCGGCATGTGTCCCAAGCTCGCCACCGGCTTGCGTGGCGAGCCTGACCTCATAGGGCTTGCGGCGGCCCGCGGGGCTATGCAAGTTCGCCACCGCGAAGACCTCCATCGGCCCCACGACGTCGAGCGACTGCACGCCCTCGAAGCCGAGCACTACCACCTTTCGTGTTGTTTGCTGTAGATAAGCCATGGCAAAGAATGCGGCAATTCTGTCCTTTTTGCCAGTCCCGGCGGAGGGTAAATTCGATCCATGTGCATCTGGTACGAAACGCACCAACCGAGGACACCATGCAGTACGCCATCATGACCCGCCTTGCCGCGCTCGCGCTGTGCACTTGCTCGCTGTGCGGCTGCCTCAAGCCCGCCGCGCAAAACCCCGCTTCGACTGAACCCGAAGAAGCACGCCACGCCGCATCCGCGGCGTCTACCGGTGTGCCGGCGACGCTCACGCTGCCCGCGCCGAAGGCCGGCCACGCGCGACCGCTGGTAGCCATACTGGCCGACAACGCCGGCACCGAAGTCACCGATTTCGTGATTCCGGTTGGCGTGCTGCGAGAGGCAGGCGTGGCTGACGTGCATGCAGTATCGACCGGCCCCGGCACCGTCACCTTGATGCCGGCCCTGCGCGTGCGGGCCGACCTGACAGTGGCGGCCTTCGACGCCGCCTTTCCTGAAGGCGCCGATATCGTGATCGTGCCGGCGATGCATCATGAGGACACGCCGGCCACGCTAGCGTGGCTGCGCGCGCAGGCAGGACGGGGAGCGATCATCGTGGCGGTCTGCGAAGGCGCGCGCGTGGTCGCGAGCGCCGGACTGCTCGATGGCCGCTCGGCCACGACACATTGGTATGCGATGAGCCGTGTCGCCGCAAAATTTCCAGCCACCCACTGGGTGGGCAACAGGCGCTATCTGGCCGATGGCAACGTTGTCACCTCGAGCGGCGTGACTGCCTCGCTGCCGCTGTCGCTAGCGTTGGTCGAAGCGATTGCCGGCCAACAAGTGGCGGCGGCAACCGCAGCGCGCCTCGGCGTGACGGAGTGGAGCCCACGTCACGATTCGGCCCCCTTCAAGCTAGGCGCCGCGAGCATCGGCATCGCACTCTCGAACCGCCTCGCCTGGTGGCGGCACGAGGCCATCGGTATCGCCGTGGCAGCGGGCTTTGACGAGATCGCGCTGGCGCTGCAGGCAGATGCCTGGTCACGGACCTATCGCTCCGCGGCGCTGACACTTGGCACGGCGGCAACGCTGCGCTCGCGCCACGGACTCTGGCTTGAGGCTGACACCATCACCACGCGCGCGGACGACAAGCCAACAACCAGCCGCCATGACTTGCCGCCATACGCTGGTTTGCCGGCGGCGGCGCTGGATGCTGCCTTGGCCGGAATCCAGGACCGCTACGGCCACGCCACCGCGCAATTCGTCGCCCTGCAACTGGAGTATCCCCATCCGCGCTAGCCAGCTCCCGCGCGAATGAAAAAAAAGGGCCCCCGATGACAAAGTCATCGGGGGCCCAACAAAGCGCCGGGGTAACAGCTGTCCCGCGCTTACGCCTTAGTGGTCTTGACGCTCGTGGTATCGGCCGTCAGGTACCCGACGGCGGCGCCAAAGCGGTCCTTGTAGTTGGCGCGCACCAGCGGATCCAGCGTAGCCTGGACCTTGGCGTGCAGGCCGCTCCAGTCGCCCGCGTGCTGGAAGTTGTTCATGATGTAGGTCCAGCCGTTGAGCTCGTCCACCGCATGCAGGCCGGTGGATTCCGCGCCAGCCGGGGTCGAGAGCACGCGCGACAGCCTCTTGGTGTCTACGTTGTAGGCCCACAGGAAGTTGTTGACGTGCTGGCCGCTGTCCTCGCCGATGAACAGGGTGCGCAGCTTTTCCGAGAATTTGAGGTTGTCCGGGTTGGCGATCTGGTCCGGATCGGCGGTGTTGCCGAGTGCGTCCGCGCTGATGTCCTTGCCCACGATCAGCGCCTTGGTATGCACCGGCACCCATTCGCTATTGATGGCGGCGCCGCCCAGATCCTTCTGGCCGCCGGCAAGATTGTGCTGCATCACGCCGCCGGCGTTGAGCGGCGCGGGGATCGTGATGTTGCTCTGTGCGTTCCAGCCCTTGGCGTTGTTGACGACCATCGAGTCGATCATGTTCTGCAGCGCGGAGTAGGCCACCTTGTCCTTGATATTGACGGTGGTGCCTTCCATCTTGGTGAAGCCCATGCTGCCGCCCTTGAGGTAGGCGTAGCGATGGGTTTCCAGGAAGGCCGCGGCCTTCTCCTTGCCCGGGTTGACCTTGATCCAGTTGGCGGTGCCGCCAACGAAGATCTTGGTGAAAGTGGGGTCCGAGGGGTCGACCGTGCGCACGTCCATGATGTCGGTGGGCAGGTTGGACTTGGCCATGGCCTCGACTTCGGCGCTGGTGGCGTGTCCCAGGTTGACCCACGTCAGGTCGGCACCGGGGGCGGCCGGGTCGATGGAGAAGCCCGCGCCCACCTTGGCCACGTACAGCGTGCCGGCGGACAGGTCCTTCTCCTTGTCGGCCACGAACATGAACAGGCCGCTGTTGGTGGCGTCGTCGCCCATCAGCACCGTGCGGTTGTCCGGCATCACATGCACCAGCTCGTGCGAGATGCGGCCCATGCAGAAGTGCTTCTTGATGCTGGCGGTGCCGTCGGCATTGACCGTGACTTCAGGCATGTGGCCATAGAAGTACGGGTTGGCCACGACGCTTGCGGTGCCGAGCAGGTTCTTGCTGAACGCCAGGAACTGCGCGTTGGTGCTGGCCGTGAAGGCGTCCGGCTCGTACTCCTCGCTCGACAGGTGGGTGTTCCACGGCGACAGGCTGGCGCCGCAGGTAATCCACAGGCCATTGACCGACGAAGTATCGACGTTGTGGTACTTGACCAGCGTCAGCTTGCCGGTGGCGGGGTCCTGGTCCAGCGTCAGCACGCCGATCGGGGACGGCAGGCGGCCGTAGGCGCTCGCGCCGGCCTGGTCACGCGTGGTGTACTCGAACTGGACCACGGCGAAGACCGTGTTGCCCTTCACGCCGGCCACCTTGGCGCCGTCGATCTTGAGCAGCGAGGTGCCGTCGGGCGAATCGGAGTAGAACTGGCGTTCCTTGCCGGCCACCGATTTGTCGATGATCGGCTGGTTGTTGATGTCGAAGTAGCCGCCGGCGAGGATGCTGCCGCCCTTGCCATCCGGGACCATGTCGCCGGTGATGAAGAAGGGCTGGTAGGCCAGCTTGTAGGTTTGGCTGCTGCCGTCGCTGAACGATACCTTCAGGCTGGAACCCACCGTGGTGGTAGCCATCGCGGCCGCGTTCGTCAGCGCGGGCGCGGCCATGCCGGTGAATTCGGCGGTCGTAAACGTAGCGCCGGCAGGCGTGACGGGCGTCGGCGCCGGAGCCGTTGCGGCTACTGCGTCGCCATCGCCACCGCAACCGACCAGAAAGGCGGTAGCGCCAAGGCCCAGCGGCAGCATGGGGGCGCCAGCCAGGAATTTAAGCGCCTTGCGGCGGGATGCGTCCGGTTTGTCGAGCATTCTTCTTTCCCGTTTCGTTATGTGAAGGATTAGGCGGCGCGCCATGCGCGCTGCCATGCAGCGCGCTCGTGGGGACAACCGCGCGGCGTTCAGGCCGATGCGTATCCTATGAATGATTTGTTACAGCTTGTTTAAACTGACTGAACTTGCAGACATCCAGGAGGCCTCTCGCACAATCCGGGCGGCCGGGCCGGCTGCGGTACACTGGCGCAGGCCCCAATCCGGTGCCCCGATTCCTTTAGCTTTCAGCCCGCCGGCGCCGCGCATCGCGCGCCGTGACGCGGCCCAACCCGTGCCGACCTACACCCTCGCTTCTCCCGTCCAGTCAGACCTGGAAATCCGCAAGAGCCGCTTCATCGGTTTTGCACTGCCCGTGCCCGACCGCGCCGCAGCCATGGCCGAAGTGGCGCGCCTGCGCGCCGACCACGCTACCGCCACCCATGTCTGCTGGGCGCTGCTCGCGGGGGGCCAGTCGGGCATGTCTGACGACGGCGAGCCATCCGGCACCGCCGGCCGGCCCATGCTGGAAGTGCTGCGCCACCATGAGCTGGAAGGCGTGCTGGCGGCCGTGGTGCGTTATTACGGCGGCGTCAAGCTGGGGGCGGGCGGGCTGGTACGCGCCTATACGGACGCGATTGCGGTGGCGCTCAAGGATGCGCAGCGCATCGAGCGCATCGCCTATGCGGAGCTGGTTGTGGAGGTGGACTACGCCGACGAAGCCCGCGTGCGCCGCTGGATCGAGCAGGAGAGCCACGAGCTGGCGCATGCCGAACACAGTGCTGCCGCCCGGCTGACCATTCGGCTGCCGGCCAGCCTGCTGGCACCGGCCCGGGCCGCGCTGCGCGACGCCACCCATGGCCGTGCGCGCTTTCCCGAAGCGGACGAGGGGCAAGCGCAGTCATGAGCCGCGACATCACCGCAGCCCCGGTGGTCCCGGCAGCGTTTGTCGCCCGCCTGGAGCCGCAGGGCAGCACCTTTCCCGCCCTGCCCACGCAGACGCTGCTCGAAGCCGCGTTGCAGGCCGGCCTGAAATTCCCCAGTTCCTGCCGCAACGGCACCTGCCGCACCTGCCTGTGCCGGCTGGCCGCCGGGCGGATCGGCTACCGCATCGAGTGGCCGGGCGTGAGCTACGACGAGCGCGACGAGGGGTTCATCCTGCCGTGCGTGGCGTACCCCGAGAGCGACGTGGTGATAGAAGCGCCGCAATTGCCCTAGCCAGGCACAGGCGTCAGGCGGCCACCTTGCGCACCCGCCTTGGCGCGGCACGCTGGCGCGCCGCCAGGCACTGCATGAAGAACTGCCACGCGATCCGCAGTGCATCCGGGCCGGACGGATCGGCAAAGGCCTGGCTGGACGGGCCGCCGCTCCACGCGTGCCCCAGCCCTTCGATGCGCACCAGCCGGATGTAGGGCTCGCCCTCGCTCGACCAGGGAAAGATGCTGTAGGCACGGCGCTGCCCACGCTGGACCCGGCGCGGCTTGGCCAGCACGGGCGGCTGCGGCAACAGTTGCTGCCAGAGGGCAGCGCTGGCCAGCGCGTTATCGAAGTGCACCACATGATCGGCATCGCCGTGCAGCAGCAACAACGGCGGCGGGCGGCGCCCCGCTAGTTGAAACCGCGCCGCGTCCACATCCGGCTGGCCCTTGCCGTGCATCACGCGCGCCGCCTGCGCGGCGTTGGACGCGCTGAGCGGCACCGCCCCGGAATGCGAGCCGACCGCGACAAAACGGTCCGGGTAGCGCAGCCCCAGTATCACCGCCATGGCCCCGCCCGCCGACAAGCCGAGCGCGAAGACGCGTTCGCGCCGAACCGGCTGCTGCTGGCAGACATGCTCGACGATTGACATCAACAGGCTGGCCTCTGCCACCACGCGCGCCGCGGAGCGGAACCAGTTCCAGCAGCGCTGGGCGTTGGCCTGCGACGATTGCTCCGGCATCAGCACCACGCAGCCCGCGCTGCGCGCCAGCGTAGCCGCGCGGGTGCAAGCGGCAAAGCTGGCCGTGTCCTGGCCACAGCCGTGCAGCAACACCAGCAAGGGCGCGGGACGCGACGCGCTCACGCCCGGTGGGATAAACAGCCGGTAACGGCGCTGCACGAGCGGCCCCAGCCCCCAGCTGCCTTCCTCCCAGCGTCCGCCGCCACGGCTGACCGGCGTTGGCACCGGCGAGGCAACGCCGGTCAGCACGCGCTGCGCCGCCTTGCTCATCGCCTCGCCCTGCCTGACCGCTGAACGGATCGCGGACTTCGTGACCGTGCGCTGCGCACGCCGGACATTGCGGGTGGCGATCTTGCTCAGGGTATTCCAGAGCTTGGTGCCGCTGCGATTGCGTCGTGTCATCGGCGATATGCCATTGGCGGCATCTCCAGCGCGGGGTTGCGGGAATGCGCGGCCTGCGGTGCGCATCCGGCTTGGATGCGCGGTGTTTCGCCGCGGCGCAGCAGCCAGTATGCCGCGCGCAAGGACGTGCTGTCAGCCCGATTGCGTGCAAACCGCGCCACGTGGGCGCATTCCTACAGCACGACGCGGCACGCATCCGGCAGCGGCACCGGCGCGTCGCGCGCAACCCCGAGAGAATGCGCCTTCGCCTCCATCCCGATCAGAACAACCCGCGCAGCGCCAGCTCGGCCCCGAGCAGCAGCAGCCCGCAAAAAAACAGCTTGCGAAAACGCGCCGCGCTGATGCGATGGCGCAGCCACTGGCCGATGAACATGCCGGCCAGCGCCGGCACCAGCGCCAGCAGCGACGCCCCCAGCACCGGCGTGTGCAACAGCGCGCCATGCATCGCCAGGCTCACCGCGAGCGCGATGGTGGACACCGTGAACGACAAGCCAAGCGCCTGCACCAGCGTCTCGCGTTCCAGGCCCAGCCCCTGGATATACGGCACCGCCGGAATCACGAACACGCCCGTGACCGCCGTGATCGCACCGGTGACCACACCGATCAGCGGCGCCAGCCAGCCCTCGGCGGCCGGCGGCACCTTGGGGTGGAAAGCCACCAGCCCCAGCACCGCGTACAGCACCAGCGCCGCGCCCAGCCATGCGGTGGCATGCACCATCAGGCTGGGCGGCAGCAGCGCGGCGGCCAGCCACGTGCCCACGCAGATCGCGGCCAGCAAGGGCCACATCCGCCGCGCCAGCTCTCCAAGCCGCGGCCCGGTGTAGAGCTGAACGACGTTGGTTACCATGGAAGGCGCGACCAGCAGCGCGGCGGCCTGCGCAGGCGGCATCGCCAGGCCCAACAGCCCTACCGCCACGGTAGGCAGCCCAAGCCCCACCACGCCCTTGACCAGGCCGGCAAGCAAGAAGGTAAAGCCGATCAGCGTGGCCTGCCCATTCAGGAAAGTCGACTCCATGCCGCCCTCACCGGGCCGGCGACGCGGGCGCCGCAATGGGTGCGTGCACGGCGCGGCTGTCCGCCGGCGCCTCGTCGCGTTCTTTCAGGCCGTAGTCGCGCAGCACATGCGCCACGCGCAGCCGATAGCCCGCGAACACGCCGCCCCGCCCGGCCGACTGCGCCAGCCGGTGCTCCTCGGTATTGCGCCACGCCATGACCGCGGCCTCGTCGCGGAAGAAAGACAGCGACAGCAGCTTGCCCGGATTGGTCAGGCTCTGGAAGCGCTCCACCGAGATAAAGCCGTCGATGGCCTCCAGCGTGGGCCGCAGTTGCGCGGCGATCTGCATGTACGTGTCCTTGCGGCCCTCGGCCGGTTCGACTTCGAAGATGACTGCGATCATGGTGGGGTCCTATTGATTTGACTTGCTTCACAGAAAATGCGGAATGCGCGCGTTGACCGAGGGCCGATAGCGGAATGCGCGCGCCAGCGGCGCCGGATCCGCACCGCGCGCCAGCAGCGCGGCCACCACGGCCTGCGCCACCGTGGACGCCAGCGCGTCGCCGGGGCAGGCGTGGTGGCCGCGCCCGAAGGTCCAGGGCGCAGGCGTCGTCGCCTCACTCTGTTCGAGCGAGGCGGCCGCCAGCACGACCAGCACCGTATCGCCCGCCATCAGTTGCGCACCGCACAGGCGGACATCGGCGGCCAGGAAGCGCCGGGTGTTCTGCACCGGCGGATCCTCCCGCAGCACGCGTGCGGCCACGCAGTCCAACGCGGGCAGCTCTCGCCCATGGGACGTATCCCGGCCCAGGCGCAGCAGCATGTTGCCGACCAGGCCGGCGGTGGCCTCGCATGCCTGGATCAGCAGGCCGATCGCATTGGTTGCGATGATCTCCCGCGCCACGCCGGCGGCAAGCGCTTCCTGCACCAGTGCGTCCAGCGGCGGCGCGGATGACAGGCTCGTGCGCATCCAGGCCTGGAGCCATGTGGCGGCCTCGCTCCCCGCGGCAATCTCCTGCGCTGTCGCCAGCGGCGACATGGCCCGCGCGAAGGCTGCCACCTGGCCCGCTACGCCGGGCTTGCCGGCCAACGGCAGTCCAAGTGCATCAGCCACCGTCAGCACCGGCAAGGTGAACATCCAGTGGTTCACGGCGGCACCGGGCCGGACGGCGTCGAACGGCAGATCCCGCGCCAGCGCCAATACCCGCGCGCCCATGCCGGCAAACGCCAGGCACGCCATGCGTTTGCGCAGCACGCCCTTGAGTGGCGCATGCCAGTCCCCATCGTTCATGCGGATCAGCCCGCCGAACAGTGCGCCGGCCGGGCTGCCCGCGAGCGCCGGCGGCACGGCTTGCGCGGGCGGCCGCACGCGGCAAGCGGGATGGGTCAGCACGGCCTGCACCTCGGCGGCGCCGGCGGCAACCCATAGCCCGAGCGTTTCATCGCGATAGAACGGCCGCTGCGCGGCAAGGGTGCGGTAATACGGCGCCGGATCGGGGTGCGTCACGGCGCAAAGCGGGTCGGACGGCATCGGCATGGCGGTCGGCAAGGGCATGGGGAGGCGGATCGAGAGCACACAAGCAGTATGCCGTCGCGCGCCGCGCGACGTTTCATGACGATGTGAAATGTGGAATGCGGACAGGGGCAGCAAAGGCGGGGGATGTCACGTCCACCATGCCCGCCATGCGCCCGCGCCAAGCGGTACGGGCGTTTGACAATTCACCCCATCATCGTAAACTGGTTGTCAATTACGAGGACCTTCATGCGAATTCAGAAGAGCGAACAATTGACCAGCATCGTCCTGTCGGTGTTTCAGCTCAACGGCAGGCTCCTGGCCTGGGGCGACAGCTTCGTGGCCCCACTGGGATTGACTAGCGCGCGCTGGCAAATGCTCGGCGCGCTTGCGCTTGCCGGCAAATCACTGACCGCGCCGCAGATCGCGGCCAAGATGGGCGTGACCCGGCAAGGCGCCCTGAAGCAGCTCAATCTGCTTGCCGATGAGGGCTTCATCGAAGCGCGTCCCAACCCCCTGCACAAGCGCTCGCCACTATACGTGCTCACCGAGCGCGGCCAACGCACCTACCGCACGGTGGACCAGCAGTGGCGGGAGCACGCGGCCAAGCTTGCCACCGCGTTCAGCGCGGCCGATCTGGAGGCCGCCGCCAGGGTGGTCGAGGGGCTTGCTGCGATGCATGCCGAGGTCGACGCCGAAGTGGACGCCGGCGCATAGCGCACACGCGCCTGGGAAAGCACGATCATAGGGGGGCGACAGCAGCAGGCGCCTGGCATGCTGGTGGCGTCGCGCCTCCTTGCATTCTTCTGCCGAACCCTATATTGACAACTAGTTTCCATTTATGGAAACTAGTTGTCAACATTTGAAAGCAGAAGGAGGAGATCCATGAAACCGATCGTGCATGGCATCGCCGGCAGCGTGGCAATGCTGACCGTAGCCACCTTCTGGATGTCGACGGTCATCTCCGAGGCGTTCTTCGACCACGCTGCCGTGGCGCTGGTCAAGCAATGTGTGGTGTACGGGCTGGTGCTGCTGATTACGGCCATGGCCGCCACCGGCGCGTCCGGCTTTGCCCTCTCCCGGCACAGGCGGGGCCGCATCGTGCACGCCAAGAAGAAACGCATGCCCCTGATCGCCGCGAACGGCCTGCTGATCCTGTTGCCCTGCGCGCTCTTCCTGAGCGCCAAGGCGCAGGCCGGCGAGTTCGACACGTTGTTCTACGTCGTCCAGGCCATCGAACTGGCAATGGGTGCCTTGCAGCTGACCCTGCTTGGCATGAGCTTTCGTGACGGTATGCGGCTGGCGGGCAAGATGAAGCTGAAGGCGCGATGAACCTGCGTTAGCCGCGCCATCTCTCTTGCGTCCTTGCATGAAGACAGGCTAAGGCCTGAGGCCGCCGTTTAGCGAGGAATACCGGAGATCACCTTTCTTTCCACGCACGCGGCTGTGCGATGGCCATTCCGATTCAAAACCCTGGCACGGCCAAAGGCGTCGTCTTTCTGACCCTGGAAGATGAGACCGAACCCATTGATGTCATCGCTTGGCCATCGGTCCTTGAGAGGCAACGCCGTGAAGTACTGACCGCCACGCTCGTCGGCGCATATGGCAAATGGCAAATGGCAAATGGCAAATGGCAAATGGCAAATGGCAGTGTGACGGAGAGGTTCGACATCTCATTGCGCAGCACCTCGTCGACCTATCACCCATGCTGGACAGTCTGGCTACATGAAGCCGGAATTTCTGCTGAGTTCCTAAGTCAAGGGCACAACGGAGCTATTGCGACCTATGCTCCCATAACTGGCGACACGCGCAGGCCGATGCCGTTCTATCGAATGCCGAGGATGAATGGCTAGAGTTTCGGTTGCAACGAAAGCGTCAAATTCCGCGTTAGTCGTGTCCATGGTATCCGTGGTGCCCGTGGCCCCAATACCCGTATCCACCATAGTACCCGCCATCGTATGGCACCACGACGCAACCACCGAGCAGTGTGGATGCGACAATTAGTAATGCGAGAAAGGCTTTCATGACGCTTCCCTCATCTTGAACAAGCGCGGAGAGGCCAGGCTGGGCCTTCCAGCAAACTGGCGCTCTCCAAAAAGCTCCTGCACTCGAGCTTCGTCGCGCTGGCCTTTGCCTTGGCGACGTACCCCCGTCCGCTCGATGGGAGCAGCTTACTGCTTCTTCGTCTTGTCTACGTTGGCGCTGGTTGCAGCCTTCGCTGCGTCGGCCTGCGCCTCCGGCTTCGGAATATCTACCTTGGCCTTCGCCTTGTCGACATCATTCTTTACTTCAACCTTCGCCTTACCACCCTCGGTATTGGCGGCCCCCATCTTGCTCGCCTTGTGGTGGGTGCCCTTGGCGGCGGACTTATTGGCGTCAGCTTTTACATCAGCCTTCTCCTTGCCGGCGCTGGCCTGGGCCTTTGCTACATCGCCCTGCGCGCTGACACCCTTCTTGTCCTTGTCGGCATTTGCCTGCGTGGCGCTCTTTTCCTTGACGACCTTTACCTGGTCTTTCATCGCCCCTGCTTGCGGCTGAGTCGCGGAAGCTGGCACACCAGCCTGAGCGAAAACGGTACCGACGAGGGCTGCAGAGGCGAGAGCAGCGAACAGCTTCTTCATGACGTGAACTCCTGAGGATTTTTGAGCGGCTCGGCAATGCGCCGTGCTTACCGGTAGAAACGGTACTGTCCCGACCCGAGTTGACTCAAAACTCGTGACAATCCGTAAGTTCTGAAACAGGTAAGCCGAAGTCGCGAGCGTGGACGGAAGCGCCTCCACAGCCCAATGGGCACTACAGCCTGTTCGAGAATCACGTTGACCGGAAGCCAGTGCTGAGAGGTAGCCGCTACGCTCCGGCACCTGTCTGCGCCCCATCGTTGGGCGTCATAGTCCCCCCGTTCCTGCGTTGGTTGCATACCCCGGCGAACGGTGGGGCGAGTTCGGCGAGAACACGATTGTCATCAGCTGGTAGCCGGAGCTTGCGTGGAAACAACCGCACCGCGAGTAGCCTCACAATCGCTTACAAGTCGATTGCATGTTCGATGCTAGGTTTAGCACCATGACTGTCGACGGTGGCGCATGACCATCGCGCTGTTAGCGCCGTTAGCGCTGTTAGGTGACAAAGAAAACAAACATATGCCTTTAGTAATACGCGAGCGTGCCGCAGGCTTCTCCTAGCCTAAGGAAACGCAGATTGGAGTCACTTCATCATGTTGACCGACGTTCACCTACGCTCGGCCTCTCACTCGGACTTGCAGCAAATCGTTGCATTGCTTGAGCGCTGCAGGCTACCTGCCGCAGATGTTGTCGAAATTATCGAGAACTTCCACGTCGCCCTGTGTGATGGCCGCGTCGTTGGCTGCGCAGCGACAGAGCCCCATGGACAGGCCATCCTCTTCCGCTCCGTAGCAGTTGAACCCGCATATCGCGAAAGAGGCATCGCCAGCCGATTGGTTGAGGCGCTCTTGATACGTGCACGCGGCAATGAAGTACGAGACGCCTATCTCCTCTCCACTGCGGCCCCAGCCTATTTCGCGCGTTGGGGATTCTCCCTAATCCCTGCCGAAGAAGCGCCACCGGAAGTCACGGCCTCAAGAGCATTTCGACGTGCTATTCAAACGTCCGCACTCTGCATGCGGTGCGAATTGCGCTAGCGCGGAGACGGCCAGATTGACGGCCCCGTTTGGCGGTATAGAGTGCCGGTAGAAACGTAAGGAGCATTATCATGCAAAAGGCCTTGGCCATCTGCTTACTGGCTGCAGGTGCCGCCCTTACCTCCGGCGTCGCTGAGGCGCGTGTGGATGTGGGCATTGGGATTGGCCTTCCCGGGCCAGCGTACGTGGTTCCACCGCCTCCCGTTTATTACCCGCCGCCTCCCGTCTACTATGAGCCGGCCCCCGTTTATGTCGAACCGCAGCCGATTATTGTTGCACCCGGCTATTACGGCGATTGGCGCGCTCGTGCGTGGCAAGAGCGGCAGTGGCGAGAAAGGCGTTGGCGCGAGCGTGAGTGGCGCATTCACCATCGGGAGTGGCGTCGCTGGCATGATGGGGAGGAGGATTGAGCCACGCCCAAATGCTCGCCTCGAAAGAGCGAGTTAGCAATCGTCATCCAAGGGACGAGGTTGCATCCATAGAATGGCGACCGCGAAAAGCCAGGAGAAATCGGGAATGAAGCGCCGTGCAATCGGTAGGGCCATTGTCGGCACGCTGTTCGTCGTCGTCTCGTCGGCCTTTGCCGCAGCGAATGTCGACATTGGCGTTGACGTTCCTGGTGTTGCACATGCGGAACCCACCCCAGTCTATGTTGCGCCCCGGCCTGTCTATGTTGTTGTTCCAAGCTCGCGATACTCACCCTATAGGGGTGAAAGCGAACAACGGGAGGAATACTGGAGTGAACGGAGGTGGCGCGAACAGGAAGAGCATAGCGACCAAGGCCATCGCAGCCGTGAGGAACGCAGCCAACACGAAAACGAAAGCTGACACTGCTCACCACACCGAAAAAAAGCCCGCGCGGTATTAGCCAGGCAGGCATAAGAGGTAGTCTTTTTATTTCTTGAAGGACGAACTTGTGCCCGAGATGAACTTGTTGCACTTCTTGTGAATCGAGTTGATTTCCGCCTTTGTGCTCTGGTTCAGCACGACGGCCTTCAAATCCGCTTCCGTTCTGCCGCCGCTAATTTCGTGTTGCGGTCTGGTTCTCGCCCTTCTTGGCTAGCGTCGCACTGTCCACTACCGCCTTCGCCCCCTCGGACTGACACGCTCAAACACAACGGGCTCCATTCCCGTCAAATCTTGGTACAGCTTGAGGCTGACCGAAAGCCGCGTTACATTGCGACTACGCGGTTGCGGCCTCCAGCCTTCGCGCGATAGAGACGCTCGTCAGCGGCGCGCAGAATCGCGTCGATTGTGCTACCGTCGCGCCCGAACTGAGAAACACCGATGCTGACAGTGAGCGTGACTCCGACCTTGCGCCCGATCGCGCTTTCGAACACGGCGCATTCTATGGCTGACCTAATGCGCTCGCCAATCGAACAAGCGAACCCCAGGGCAACTTGAGGTAGCAACACCATGAATTCCTCTCCGCCCACACGGGCTACGCCGTCATACGGCTGGATTGCATCGAGGCATTGCTGCACGAACCCCTGCAGGACTTTGTCGCCGACCTGATGTCCATAGTAGTCGTTTATCTGCTTGAAATTATCCAGGTCGAGCGCGAGGAGAGAAAACGGTGCCCCCTCTCGCTTGGCACGCGCAATTTCGGCGTCGACACGCTCGATGAACGTGCGGCGGTTCGCCGCTCCGGTGAGTGGCAATAAGGTAAGCTGGGAGCAGTGCAAAGCCGACAACCAAAAAATGTGAATACGCTTTGGTCACGAGATGGATTGCTGGCGCCGGCTCTTCAATGATTGTGCTTGCGCTCATGTGCTTTCTCCCGGTTACCTCTCTGGAATCACGTACTTTCGCTGGTACCGCTTCCTCCCAGGGGCCCTCGGTGTCTCTTCTACGTCCAGCCTGGTCTCCTTTTGCTCCGCATCCAAGAATTCTGCAATTCGCTACCTTCTATCCGGCTTCGTCTCAACCGGGGGCTCTAGTATGCAGGCTGGCAATGCAGGTGAGGCAGGCACGATGTAGGTGCGAGAAAGAACCCCATCGGCCGGGAGTGAGGGGAGGTCCCCAATCGCAAAGATAGTCCAGCGATTGGCTCTCACGGCTTCCTTGTTTGCAGTTCTGATTGAAACTCCATCGAACTCTATGGCAGAGTGCGCCGCCGGGTCGGCCCTCGTCGTTGCCGTAACATTTCTGCCATCTTTTGAATTTCGAGTGGGTGGCGTGAGACATCAAGGGCGCGCGCGAGCTCGGCGGAGCTAACCCTATATAGCGACCCTAGGCGAGCGGTCGTGGAGTCGTCGTGACCGTCACAAAATGGCACGAATAAAGCACTTTGTCTTCGATGGAACCTGTACAAAAGACATTCCGGAAGTTCTTTGATGTTTCTGCAAGCGCTTTAATGTCGCTGGAAGGGTTTTAATGTCTTGCAAGCACATTGAAGTCCAAGGTCCACCCGTCGCCCACCGACAGTCTATACTGCATTCGTTGCTTCACTGCGGAATGAACTATGGAATACGCTCCCAGCATCAGCCAGATGGCTGGCCTGCTTGCCGACCCGGGACGCGCCGCCATGTTGTGGGCGCTGATGGACGGCAGCGCCCGCCCGGCCGGCGAGCTTGCGGCCATCGCCGGCTTGTCGGCATCGTCCACCAGCGGCCACCTGGCGCGGCTCAGTGAAGGCGGCCTGCTCGCCGTGCAGACGCGCGGGCGCAATCGATACTACCGGCTCGCCACGCCGGAGATCGGCGTCGCCATCGAGGCGCTCGCCAGTGCATCGCTGGCCAGCCAGCCGCCGCGCGTGCGCGCGGTGCCCGCGTCGCGTACCGCGCCGGCAGCCTTGCGCCAGGCGCGCACCTGCTATGACCACCTGGCGGGCGAGCTTGCGGTTTCCCTGTTCGAACGCATGTCGCATGCCAACTGGATCGTGGTGGACGGCACGTCAGTGGACCTCACCGATAGCGGCAGTGCGGGCATGATGCAGCTTGGCGTGGATCTGGATCTGGCGCGCCGCAAGCGGCGGCAGTTTGCCTGCACCTGCCCCGACTGGAGCGAGCGCAAGCCGCACCTTGGCGGCGCGCTTGGCGCGGCGCTGCTCGATAGCATGATGGCCAACAGCTGGATCGAGCCCACGACCACATCGCGCGCGCTGCGTGTGACGCCGCACGGGCAACGCGAGATCGTGCGCATTGCCGGCTGAGCACAGGCTCATCCGTGGACAACACCATTTCCATTTTCAATGCGCCAAGCCGGCGCCGCACCGATGGAGGGCTGATGCAATGAGCGACGAACTGAGTAACGAGGCGCGCGAGGCGCTCTGGCGCCTGATTGAGCTGATCGACTTCGACGACGCAGCCATGGTGGAGAAGCACCAGATGCTGTTCGACGAAGCCCTCGCCAACTCGGACGACGCGGATGCGGTCGAAGGCCAGGAGCTCCTCTGGATCCTGAAGGACGTGATCGACTGGGAAGCGGGCTTCTATGTGGACTGGAAAGACACCACGTCCTTCATCAGCTGCATGGACGAGCTGTGCGCCAGGGTCGATATCGAGCTGGACTGGGGCGTGGAGGATCCGCAGGACGAGGAGTTCCTGGAGAAAGCCAGCGTGCCGGATCTGATGGAACTGGCTCATGAGCAGTTGCGGCTGGCGGGCATCACGCTCTGGAACTGGAACACCGATGGCGATGCCTATGCGGGCTGGATCGCCCGCGGCGAGGATGATGAAGAAATGACCACCCTGGCCGAAACGCTGGGGCTGGAGATCAGGACCGGCGACCAGGCGTATTGAGGCTGCCGAGCTGGCCCGGGTCGCGCCGCGGCCTCAGCCAGTGATCCCCACGCCAACCGCGCCCTGCCGATCCGTGGCACCCAAGGTGCGCTCCAGCACATCGAGAAATGCCCTGACGCTGGCCGGCATCAGCTTGCGCGCGGGCATCAGCACAAACACCTTCAGCGGCGACGACGTATACGCCGGCAGCACCCGCACAAGGCGCCCCTGATCCAGCTCATCCTGCGCGTAGCGTGGCGAGAGCCGGGCCACGCCAAGGCCATCGGTGGCGGCTTTCAGGCGGATCTCCGCGCTCTGCGTGCGCATGCGCGGCTCCACCGCCATGCTGGCCACCTCCACGCCATCGCGCTGGAACTCCCAGCGCCGGTCCTCGGCGTCGCCCAGCATGGGCCAGCCGGCCAGCTCCTGTGGCGTGCGCGGCAAGCCTCGCGCGCGGATCAGCGATGGCGCGGCAAAAAAGGCACGCTCGATGCGCACCACCCGCTTGCTGGCAAAAGAACTGTCGTGCAGGCCGGTAGTCGTCATCACAAAGGCCAGGTCGTATCCTTGCTCGACCAGGTCGGGCTGCTCCCAGCTCACGTCGACCTGCACGCGCAGCTCGGGATGCAGCCGCAGCAACTGCGTGAGGATGGGCGAGATGTGCAGGGAGCCGACCTCGTAGGGTGTGGAAATGCGCAGCGTTCCACTGACTTGCTCACTGACCGACACCGCCTCGGCGCTGATTTCGCGCAGCTCGTTAAAGAGGGGCGCGACCCGGTCGTAGAGTTGCTGGCCCCGCTCGGTCACCCGCACGCGGCGCGTGGTGCGCTCGAACAGGCGCACGCCCAGCTGCACTTCCAGCCGCGACACCGCCGCGCTGGCGGATGACTTCGGCACGTCGGCCAGATCCGCCCCCTTGGTGAAACTGGCGCCCTCCACCACCCGGCAGAAAATCTCCCAGTCCTTCCATTCGATCGTCTTCATTCGCCATCCCCGTGCCACGTGGCGCGCCTCGTGAGTCGTGCGCGTCAATGTTGCGGATTGTCCCATGCGGCGAACAATGACGCGCGGGCGACTAGCGGGCAGAGTTGCCTTCAATTCTTTCCTTGACTATTTACATCGTAAATCTACACTGTAAATTATCGTTGCCGAAGCAGCATCGCAGCAGAAGGCGACATGCTTCAATCAGCACACACACTGATCGCCTCACCCCACCAGACATGGCAAGAAACCTCACCCAGGAAGAGATCGACGCGTTCAAGGCCCGCCTGTGCGCGGTAGCGGAGCGGCGCTTCGCAGAAGGCGGCGTAGCCAGCGTGAGCATGCGCCAGCTCGCCGAGGAACTGGGCTGCAGCCCGATGACGCCCTACCGTTACTTCAAGGACAAGGACGACATCCTGGCCACGGTGCGCACCGCCGCGTTCGACCGTTTCGCCGCCACCCTCGAAGCCGCCGGCGCCAGCGTTGCCGAGCCGCGCGAACGCGCGCGCGCGGTGGGCGAGGCCTATCTCGCCTTTGCCTTTGCCGAGCCCAATGCTTACCGGCTGATGTTCGACATGACCCAGCCGGACGACGACCGCTACCCCGACCTGGAGCGCGCCGGCTCGCGTGCGCGCCGCACCATGAGCGCGCATCTGGAGACCATGGCGCAGCGCGGCCTGATCCATGGCGACCCGCAGGTGCTGAGCTATGTGATCTGGGCCTCGATCCACGGGCTGGTGATGCTGCGCCTGGCCGGCAAGCTGCCCGGCGACCCCGATTTCCGCGTCATCCACGCCGAGATGTTGCGGCTGCTGGCTGCGGGCATGCGCGCGCCCATGCCCGAGGCCAGGTTCGATGCGGATCACGAAGCAGGTCACGAAGCCGATAACGAACCTGTTAACGAACCCGCCCCCCCAGCTACGCCAAAGCCAATCCGGCAGCAGCGCAAAAGGAGCTCCCAATGAGCCAGCCGTTCCCGTCCACGCCCTATCTCAGCGGCAACTTCGCCCCCATCCTGATGGAGTGCGATGCGCCCGACCTGCCGGTGCTTGGCGAGCTGCCGCGCGCGCTGCGCGGCACGCTCTACCGCAACGGGCCAAACCCGCAGTACGCCCCGCGCGATGCGCATTACCACTGGTTCATCGGCGACGGCATGGTGCACGCCTTCCACATTGAAGACGGCCGCGTGCGCTACCGCAACCGCTGGGTACGCACCAACAAGTTCCAGCGCGAGCAGGCCGCGGGGCAGGCGCTGTTCGGCAGCTGGGGCAACCCGGCCACCACCGATCCGTCAGTGCTCGGGCAGAACGACGGCGTGGCCAACACTAATATCCTCAGCCACGCCGGCCGCCTGCTGGCGCTGGAAGAAGCCGACCTGCCGGTGGAGCTGGACGCCCAGACCCTGGCCACGCGCGGCGATGTCGACTACGGCGGCAAGCTCACCGGCGCGATGACTGCGCACCCCAAGGTGGACCCGGTGACCGGCGAGATGGTGTTCTTCGCGTACTCGGCCGATGGCCCCTTCACCCCCGGCATGCGCTACGGCGTAGTGGATCGCAACGGGCAGCTGCAGCGCCTCGAACACTTCGAAGCGCCGTTTCCCAGCATGGTCCACGATTTCATGGTCACGCAGAAGCATGTGCTGTTTCCCATCCTGCCGCTGGCCGGCAGCATGGAGCGCGCCATGCGCGGCGAGCCGGCCTACGCGTGGGAGCCGCAAAAGGGCTCGCACATCGGCATCATGCCGCGCAATGGCGGCACCGTGCAGATGCGCTGGTTCCGCGGCGAGGCCTGCTACGTGTTTCACGTGATGAATGCCTGGGACGCCGGCAACAAGGTCATCGCTGACGTGATGCAGTATGAATCCTCCCCCATCTTCAATCCCGACGGCAGCGGCAGCGGCGCTCGGCTGTGCCGCTGGACCTTCGACATGGCCGGCAAGTCAGACACGTTCACGCGCGAATACCTGGATGACACGGCGGGCGAGTTCCCGCGCTTCGACGAGCGCTTCTCCACGCTGCCTTATCACCATGGCTACTACGCGTTCCGCCAGTACGAGAGCAGCGAGCGTGGCAGCTACGACAGCCTGGCCCACCTGGACCTGCGCAGCGGCAAGCGCGCCACCTGCCAGTTGCCCGAGGGCGATGCCTTCTCCGAGCCGGTGTTTGTGCCGCGCGCAGCCGACAGCGCCGAAGGCGATGGCTGGCTGCTGGCCACCGTCTACCGGGGCGCGCAAGCGCGCAGCGACCTGGTCGTGCTGGATGCCGGCGCGGTTGCCGATGGGCCGGTTGCCACGGTACAGCTTTCGCACCGGGTGCCGTTCGGCTTTCATGGCAACTGGTGCGGCGCGGACTGATCCCGCAACAAGACACGCATCGACATCCACTGCCTGGCGGCCGGGCTTGGTCCGGGCCGCAACCAACCCAAGGAGAGCAGCATGGGAATACTGATTGGCTTTGCCCCGTTCGTCGCCTTTTTTATCGCCATGCGGTGCATCTCGCCGCTGGCCGGCCTGGCCGCGGCCTTCGTGGTCTCGCTGTTGCTGTGCCTGCGCATGTGGCGGCGCGGCGAATCGCTCAAGGTGCTGGAGCTGGGCAGCCTGGCCCTGTTCGCGCTGCTGTTGCTCTATACGGTCAGCGCCGCGCCGCAATGGACGGTGGCCACGGTGCGGCTCGCGGTGGATGCAGGCCTGCTGGCGATCGTGCTGGTCTCGCTGGCGATCGGACGCCCGTTCACGCTGCAATATGCCCGCGAACAGGTGCCCAAGGAATACTGGGAATCGCCGCGCTTCCTGGCGGTGAACCGACATATCACGCTGGCGTGGGCCGCCGCGCTGGCGGTGATGGTAGCCGCCGACGCGGCGGCGGAATATGTCAGCACCATCCCGTTGTGGGTCGACGTGGCGGCGACGGTGGCTGCGTTCGCCGGCGCCGTCATCTTCACGGTGCGCTACCCGGAAGCTGTGCGGCGGGCGGCCGAGGCAGCGGCGTCGGCCACGCCGGGCCGGCCGCTGGCATAGCCGGATAGCCACCCGGCCCCACAGGCTTCTGGTGCGTTTGTCCCCGATCTGTGGCGAATTTCCCGCACGGAGAGCGGGAGGAGCTTTTGCCATGAAGCCAAGCACCAGTGCCGGCCTGTTGCGAGCGCGCGCTGGCGTGGCGGGGAAAACGGCGGCCCAGGCCGCCGCAGGGCTTCAGTGCTCGAACAGGATCACGGAGCGCGCCAGTTCACCGCGGCGCAGTTCGTCAAAGGCCTCGTTGATGTTCTCCAGCGGCATGCGGCGCGAGATCAGCTCGTCCAGCTTGAGCTTGCCCGACAGGTAGAAATCGACCAGCCGCGGCATGTCCACCGGGAAGCGGTTGGAGCCCATCATCGAGCCCTGGATGCGCTTCTCGGCCAGGAAGTCCGTGCCCTTGATCTCGATCTTCACGCCTGGCGCGATCATGCCGATCACCGTAGCGGTGCCGCCGCGACGCAGCATGGAGAAGGCTTGCTCGGCGGTCTGCTTCAGGCCGATGGCTTCGAACGCATGGTGCACGCCGCCACGGGTCAGCTCCCGCACGGCTTCCACCGCATCCACGTCAGCCGCGTTGATCACATCGGTCGCGCCGAATTGCCTGGCAAGCTCCAGCTTGCCAGGCACCCGGTCGATCGCGATGATGCGGCCCGCGCCGGCGATGGCCGCGCTGTTGATGGTGGCCAGCCCGATGCCGCCGCAGCCGATCACCGCCACGGTCTCGCCCGGGCTCACGCGCGCGGTGTGGATGACCGCGCCCATGCCGGTGGTCACCGCGCAGCCGATCAGCGCGGCGCGGTCCAGCGGCATATCGCGGCGGATGGCCACCAGCGCGTGCTCGTGGATCAGCATCTGCTCGGCAAAGGCCGACAGGTTCAGGAACTGGTTCATCGGCCCGCCCTTGCCCGCCAGCAGGCGCGGCTCCTCGCCCTCGCGGCGCTTGGTGTCCGGCTCCACGCACAGCGACAGGTGGCCGGTCAGGCAGTGCTCGCAATGGCCGCAATAGGCCGACAGGCAAGTGATCACGTGATCGCCGGGCTTGACCGTGCGCACTTCGGAACCCACCTGCTCGACCACGCCGGCCGCCTCGTGCCCAAGCACCACCGGCATCGGGAAGGGATAGGCGCCATCTAGAAAATGCAGGTCCGAGTGGCAAACGCCCACCGCCGCCGTGCGCAGCAGCACCTCGTGCGGGCCCGGCTTGCCAATGGCGACGTCTTCGATCACCAGCGGGGTCTTGGGTTGATGCAGGACAGCGGCTTTCATGGGTCTCCTCGTTGTTCGATCTTGTTCGGCACAATTCGCTAAGATTCCCGTCCCCGGCAACGGCGGCGGCACGGCTACCATACAACCGAAACGCCGTTCAGTGAAGCCATAAAACAGCGCCCGCCCCCGGCCTGCCGCCCGGCCACGCGCCCGAGGATCAGGAATGCGACGCCGCCTTGTCCTGTTGCGCGGGCGCCGGCTCCGCAGCAGCAGCAGCAGCAGCGGCCGGTTCCGCATTGCGCCGCTGGTGGTACTTGCGCAGGATCTGCTGCGCGATCGACAGGCGCGAGCCCACCGGCACCGGGAACCGCACCAGCGCATCGAGCCGGTCCGCCGCCATGGCTTCGAACATCACGCGCGGCTCGAACTGCGAGAGATCGAGAAAGCGCGAGCCGCCGTATTCCTCCAGGCTGTGCCGGGCCTCGGCCAGGAAGCCGGCGCACACCTCTTCCGTGATCGCGATCAGGTCGGCCTCGACGCGGTCCGGGTCGCTCTTCTCCGGCAACGGAATGCGCAGCGTGTCCAGGGTGTACTTGCCCGCCTGGGAGTGGTTGCGCACGGCGACTGTCAGCAACATGCTGTTGGGAATCTGCACCGTGGAACCAGTGAACTGGCGCGCCCCGGCAATTTCCACCAGCGTGGTGGTGAGCGCGTCCATGTCCACCACCTCGCCGGAATGCGGGCCAATCTCGACGATATCGCCAAGCTGGAAGGGGCGCGCCATCATGCGCAGGAAGGCGCCAAGGAAACACATCACCAGTTCCTTGCCGCCGATCACCAGGGCCACCGCGAAGGCGGTCAGCGAGATCGCCACGCTCTTGAGCTCGGACACCCAGATGCCCAGCAGCAGCAGGAACACCACCGCGGCAACCGCATTGCGCGAGGCCACGGTCCAGGTGCGATAGCTGCCGCGGTTGTCCTTGTCCCCCTGCTGGCGGGCCTGGAAAAAGCGGTTGATGAACTTCACTGCCAGCATGCCGGCCAGCACGATGCCGACGCTAAGCGCGATGTGTAGAAGATAGCTGTCGTTGAAGGGCAGGTTCATGAGGATCGGTCCGGATACCGCGAGGATGCAAACCCCAGATTCTAGCCATGCCGCACCGCAACCAGGGCAAAACCCGCCGCAGCCCCGCCCCGCGCCTTTCCCCAGGCGGCTTTTTCTCTTATGATGCCGCCCAATGTACCAGCCGGTAAATGTACTGCCGTGCATCCTGCCTTGTGCTGGCCGGGCCCGGTCGGATGCCGGCAGCGCCAGTCAATGCGGGCCACGCCGGCACATCCTGCTTCCGCGCTCCAATTCCTCTTATCCATGACCAGCCAGCAACCCGCATCCCACCCTCCGCCACCCGCCCTGCGCCGCACCTTGCGCGCGCGCCATCTCACCATGATCGCCATCGGTGGCTCGATCGGCACCGGGCTGTTCGTGGCCTCCGGCGCCACCATCGCGCAGGCCGGCCCGGGCGGCGCGCTGGCGGCCTACATCCTGATCGGCGCCATGGTGTACTTCCTGATGACCAGCCTGGGCGAGCTGGCGGCGTACATGCCGGTGTCGGGATCGTTCGCCACCTACGGCGCGCTCTACGTGGAGGAAGGCTTCGGCTTCGCGCTGGGCTGGAACTACTGGTACAACTGGGCGGTGACCATCGCCGTGGAACTGGCTGCGGCGCAGCTGGTGATGCAGTACTGGTTTCCGGATACGCCCGGGCTGCTGTGGAGCGCCTTGTTCCTCACGCTGATGTTCCTGCTCAATGCCATCTCCGTGCGCGGCTTTGGCGAGGCCGAATACTGGTTCGCGCTGGTCAAGGTGGTGACGGTGATCGCGTTTATCGTCATCGGCGTGCTGATGATCTTCGGCATCCTGCGCGGCGATACGGGCGGCGTGCCGGCCGGGCTGGTGAACCTGACGGCAGGCGACGCGCCCTTCGTCGGCGGCCTGCCGGCGATGATCGGCGTGGCCATGATCGCGGGCTTTTCCTTCCAGGGCACCGAGCTGATCGGCGTGGCCGCCGGTGAATCGGCCGATCCCGCCAAGAACATCCCGCGCGCCGTGCGCCAGGTGTTCTGGCGCATCCTGCTGTTCTACGTGCTGGCGATCCTGATCATCGGCATCCTGATTCCCTACACCGATTCCAGCCTGCTCAAGAGCGATGTGGAAACGGTGGGCGTGAGCCCGTTCACGCTGGTGTTCCGCCATGCGGGACTGGCATTTGCCGCAGGAGTGATGAACGCGGTGATCCTGACCGCCGTGCTGTCGGCCGGCAACTCCGGCATGTACGCCTCCACCCGCATGCTCTACAACCTGGCGACCGAAGGCCGCGCCCCGCGCATCTTCGCACGCCTCACGCGCAACGGCGTGCCGCTGGCGGCACTGCTGGCCACCACCGCGGTGGGCGCGCTGTGCTTCCTGACCTCCATGTTCGAGAGCAAGTCCGTCTACCTGTGGCTGCTGAACCTGTCGGGCATGACCGGCTTCATCGCCTGGCTCGGCATCGCCATCAGCCATTACCGCTTCCGCCGCGGCTTTGTCGCGCAAGGGCTGGACCTTTCCCGCCTGCCGTATCGCTCGCCTTTCTTCCCGTACGGCCCGATCTTTGCCTTTGCGCTGTGCCTGATCGTCACGCTGGGCCAGAACTACCAGGCCTTCATGGACGGCAAGATCGACTGGGTGGCAGTGACCGCCACCTATATCGGCATCCCGATCTTCCTCGCCATCTGGCTAGGCTACCGCCTCGTACGCAAGACGCGCTTCGTGCGCTACGCGGACATGCAATTTCCGCCGCTGCCGCCGGCCCGCGGCACGCAGGCAACCGGTTCCGTCTTTCCCGCCACGGCGACCGGCGAATAAAGAGCAGTAAGCAGTAAGCATCCTGAGAACACATAAGAAAACCAAAGCGCTGTATTACAGCCGCAGTACGACAACAACAAGGAGAGTTGACTTGAAACACGCGATCCACAAGAGCCTGCTGGCAGTGGCCGTCGGCTTCACGATGTCGGCCCACGCCGCGCCTACGCTGATCGAATCCGTGCAGGGCTACACCTTGAAGAACGACCAGGTCGCCAGCTTTTCCGGCCTGGTGTTCGACCAGGGCAAGGTGCTGGCCACCGGCGACGCCACCGCGCTGCGCGCGCAATACCCCGATGCCAGGCGCATCGACGGCCAGGGCAAGACCCTGCTTCCGGGCCTGATCGACGCCCACGGCCACGTGTTCCGCCTGGGCTTCAAGACCACCGAGATCTCGCTGTCGGGCACCAAGGACCTGGCCGAAGCGCAGGGCATGATCCGCGCCTACGGCGACAAGAACCCGCAGCGCAAATGGCTGCTGGGCTACGGCTGGAACCAGGTCAACTGGAAGCTGGGCCGCTTCCCCACCGCCGCCGAGCTGGACGCCGCCGTATCGGACCGCCCGGTGCGCCTGGTGCGCGTGGACGGCCACGCCGCCTGGCTGAACACCAAGGCCATGCAAGCCGCCGGCATCACGCGCGACACCAAGGACCCGGCGGGCGGGCGCATCGAGCGCGACGCCAACGGCAACCCCACCGGCGTGCTGGTCGACAAGGCCATGGCGCTGGTCAACAACGTGATCCCGCCGTACTCGGACGACGACCGCCGCGCCGCGCTGGCCGCCGCGCTGGCGCACATGAACGCGCTCGGCCTGACCGCCGCGGGCGACGCCGGCGTGACCGCGCAGGAAGACCGCATCTACCGCGAGTTCGCCGACCAGGGCAAGCTGACCACGCGCATCTACGGCATGATCCGCGACACCGGCGACGACTTCAAGGCGCTCTGCGCCAAGGGCCCGCTCTCCGGCTACGGCAACGACCGCTACTACCTGCGCGCGGTCAAGCTGTACGGCGACGGCGCACTCGGCAGCCGTGGCGCGGCGCTGATGGCGCCGTACTCGGATGACCACGTGCACAGCGGCCTGCTGTTCATGAGCGACGCGGCCATGCAGGCGAGCGTCAAGATGGCGATCAAGGCCGGCTACCAGGTCAACGTGCACGCCATCGGCGACGCCACCAACCACCAGGTGCTGGACGCGATTGAGGTCGCCTACAAGGAAGTCGGCGGCCGCGAACTGCGCAACCGCATCGAGCACGCCCAGGTGGTTGCGCTGCCGGACATCCCGCGCTTCAAGCAGCTCGACCTGATCGCTTCGATGCAACCCACCCATGCCACCAGCGACATGAACATGGCTGAGGACCGCATCGGCAAGGAACGCATCAAGGGCGCCTACGCCTGGCAGACCATGCTCAAGCAAGGCACCGTGATTGCCGGCGGCTCGGACTTCCCGGTGGAATCCGCCAACCCCTTCTACGGCCTGCATGCGGCGGTCACGCGTACCGACCACGAAGGCCGCCCGATCAAGGGCTGGCATCCGGAGGAAGCCATGACCCTGACCCAGGCCTTCCGCGCCTTCACGCTGGACGCTGCTTACGCGGAGCACCAGGAGAAGACGCTGGGCTCGCTGGAGCCGGGCAAGTGGGCCGACTTCATCCTGATCGACCAGGACCTGTTCAAGGTGGCGCCGGCCGAGATCTGGAAGACCCGTGTGACGCAGACGTGGGTGGCAGGTGAGCGCGTGTACGCGGACGCAAGCGCACGTTGATGTTGATGTGCTGAATTGCCGAGTGCCATGGCGTGTATTCGTCGCCGTGGCATGATCGAGAGGCCGGCCCTGCGCCGGCCTTTTTTCATGCGCGCTGCTTCTTCACAGTGCGTGTTGCAAACAGAAGACAGAAAACACCCATTGCCCGCCCCGCCGGGCGGCAAGCGATCAAGTGGCGAGCATGGCGCACAGGCCATCGCGCGATGAGAAGAAACAATGTCTGCAGAGGCCGCGGGGAATGCCTCACCCTCCGAAAATGTGCCCATGCGCATGTGAAAGCCAGGTCTCTGCCCGCGTGGGAAATGGGGGTATCGGATGCCGTTGATTTCAACGGTGTGACATCCTGCTCTTACACATTCTTACAGCACTAGCGCCGCTTCTTGGCTAGCCTTCATTTACTCGCCACCGTGCAGCGAACCCGAGTCCTGCACATCCGCGAGTATCGTCGATGGCCCTCGGGCCATACGCATTCGCCCCGCTCCTGTGCTCAGCCGGAGCGCGGGCAGATCAACGGACCCGGCATGTCCTGGTCCACACACAGATGCGCAAGCGGTCCGGCTGGGCCGTGAAACAACGCATCGCGGAAGAAAAATTGGGGGACTTGCTTTACAGGGAACGTGCGTCTTGCCGACACGCCCGGTGCCAACGGCTTGCCGCTCGTTTTGCGAACCCGATCGCGCAAACTTGCCAGTGAGGATGCCATGAGCGACAAAATCGAACAAAGCCGTCCCCCGGCCACGCACCTGCCGGACTTGCGCACAGACCATCTGGCGCCTGCGAGAGGCAGCCGCGAGCTGAGCAAACGCCCCCTCTGGCATGTGGTGCCTCGCCTGACCAGTTACGGCGTAGCCGCCTTTATTGTCTGGGTGATCTTGGCCGTGATGTTCCCCCCCGTGTTTACGCGCTCGTCGGAACGCGCCGTGGTCGATGGACCGGTCAACCTGGTCACCACGCCGGTCGAAGGCGTGGTGGCAGGCCAGCGGATTTCGGTGGGCGCCTCATTTGCACCGGGAGACACGCTGATGAGCGTGCAGAACCAGAATATCGACCGCGCCTTGCTGGTGGAACTGACGGGCAAGAAGCTGGACAACCAGCAGCGCTACGATGCGGCCAAAGCCAAGCTCGAAGGCGATCAGGCCCGCCTTGATGCAACCGACCAGGAGACCAAGAAATACCAGGCAGCCGCACAAGCCGAGCACGCCGCCAAGATCCGCGGCATCCAGGCCCGCATGGCAATGGCCAAGGAACAGGTGGACCAGCAGGAAGACGTGGTGAACCGCAACCAGGCCATGCAATGGGCGGGCGCGGTCAGCGAGGCCTACACAAACGCCTCCCGATACCAGTTGTCGATCCTGTCGAACTCCAAGGAAGCGATCCGCGCCGAGCTCGACAACGCGCTTAGCAACAGCCAGGCAGCCAAGGGCAAGGTGTACCTCTCCAGCACCGATGGCGCGGTCTCCACGCTGGCGCAGCGGCACGACGAACTGAGCGCGGAGATCACCCAGCTCAAAGCGGAGCTGACCCAGCTTGAGCAGTATGGCAAGTCGGTTGACTCCCTGATCGCGCAGGAAGAGCAGCGCGTCCAACGCATGTCCAACCTGGATATCAAAGCCTACGATTCCGGCATGGTCCAGGACGTGCTGGCACCACCCGGCACGCGCGTCGCGGCCGGCGCGACTTTGCTGCGCAGTACCAATTGCGCGCAACCCCGGGTGGTGGCCGTGTTCCCCCGCAGCCTCAGCAACGACCTGTTGCCCGGCACCAAGGTGACGGTGCGCGTGGATGGCGTGGCCGCGCCGTTGGCCGGCAAGGTTGCTGAAATCCTGCCGCGCGCTCCAGATGGCGAGCAGGCGCGCTACTTCGTGCCGTTCCCGCCCATCGAGAAAAACGAGATCTACCTGATCGCCAAACTGGACAAGCGCTTGCCGGCGTTGCCCCAGCAGAGCGCCGGCGCGGCGGCGGATCGCTGTGCGCTGGGCCGCTGGGCCAAGGTCAGCCTCGACCAGCCCTGGTGGGGCCATATGCGCGCGCTGATCTGACGGCAGCGAATCCGACGCAAGGCAGGAGATCGCCATGAACCGGGCCTTACCCACCTTATCCACTTTACTCACCTTACGCCGCCGAATGCTGCCGCCGCTGCTAGCCGGCATGACCGGCCTGGCCACGATCCTGGCGCCGCCCGCTGCCGCCCAGGCGCCCCCAGCGCAAGCGCGCGAGCAGTTGCTGGCAGGCGCCTGCCAGGCCATTGCCGCGCGGGTCGCGGCGGTGCCAGGCCAGGGCCCGGTGATGCTCGGCAGCTACGAGCCTGCACCGGGGCAGGGTCCGCTCGCACCCGCCTTGCAGCAAGCGGCGTTCGTCTATGACAACGCGCTCGCCGGCATCGCGCTGGTGGCCTGCCGCCGCGTTGGAGATGCGCGCCGCATAGCGGACGCCATGGTTGCTGCCAGCGCGCGCGATCGTCACTACCACGATAACCGGCTGCGCAATGCCTACCGCGCCGGCGCCCTGCCGGCGGGCCCCGCGCCCCTGCCCGGCTGGTGGGACGCGCCGAGCCAGCGCTGGTTCGAGGACGCGTACCAGGCCGGCACAGCCACGGGCAATGTGGCGTGGGCCGCGCTGATGCTGCTGGCCGTCTACGACAGCACCCACGAACGCCGCTATCTCGACAGTGCCGCGGCGCTGATGGGCTGGGTCGACGCCACGCTCTTCGATGCCGGTCCCCCGGGCGGCTTCATCGGCGGCTACTTCGGCGAGGAACCCAGCCCCACCCGCCAGTCCTGGAAATCCACCGAGCACAACGTCGATGCCTATGCCGCGTTCAGCTGGCTGGCCCGCCTCAGCAACGATCCGCGCTGGCCGGTGGCGGCGCGGCGCGCGCGCGGCTTCGTCGAGGCGATGTGGCAGCCGCGCGAAGGCCGCTTCGTGATCGGCACGCGCGACGATGGCCGCTCGCTCAATAGCGGCCCCTCCGCTCTCGATGCGGTGTTATGGCCGCTGATCGCCGTGCCAGACGCGCCCGCGGACTGGCGCAGGGGCCTGGACTGGACCCGCGAGCGTCATGGCGTCAAGGGCGGCTACGGCTTCAACGGCAACCCCGACGGCGTCTGGACCGAAGGCACGGGGCAGGCCGCGCTGGTGCTGCGCGCCAGCAGCCGCGTGCAGGATGCCTCATCGCTCTGGCCACTGCTGCTGTCACAGCGCGCGCCCTCCGGCCTGCTTTACGCCACGCCGGAACAACGCATCCGCACCGGCCTCTCGATCGGGCCGACCTCCACCACGGAGGACTTCTACTACTACCACCTGCCCCACCTCGGCGCGACCGCATGGGCGGTGCTGGCCGCCGCAGGCTGGAACCCCTTCCGTCCTTCCGGATGTGTCGATGCCGCTTGCACCAGCGCCATTTCCGCCTCTCCGTCCAAGGAGTAACGATGTTTGCATTCTTCCTCGATGGCAGGGCGCTGCTCCTCATCAACGCCGCCACACTGCTGCTCGCCTGGCTTTGCATGCGGGCAGACCGCGCCCGGGACTCTGACCGTTGCGTGTTCGGTGCCATCACCGCGACCCTGCTGCTCGTCTACCTCGCCTGGCGCTGGACCCAGACGCTGCCCGAATGGCAAATGACCTTCCCGAGCCTGTGGGCACATGCCTTCTTCGGGTTCGAGATCATGACGATCGCGTACACCGTGATCTCCATCGTCACGCTGACGCGCGGCAGCAACCACGCGCCAGCGGCCGATGCAGGCGAGGCAGCGCTGCGGCGCAGCCGCTCGGTGCCCCGCGTCGATATCTTCATCGCAACCTACAACGAAGGACTGGAAATTCTGGAGAAGACCATTGTTGCCGCGCTGGCGATCGACTATCCGGATTTTCGCCTGTGGGTACTCGACGACACCCGGCGCGACTGGCTGAAGGCGTTCTGCGCGCAGGTCGGCGCCAACTACGTCACGCGTCCCGACAACACGCATGCCAAGGCGGGCAACCTCAACAATGGCCTGCAGCATAGCGCCCGTGCGGAGCATGGCGGCGGCGCACCCTACATCATGGTGCTCGACGCCGACTTCGCCCCGAACAAGAACATCCTCATGCGTACCATCGGCCTGTTCGCCGACCCCAAGGTCGGCGTAGTGCAGACGCCGCAGTTCTACTACAACGCGGACCCGATCCAGTACAACCTGCGCTCGACCGAATGCTGGGTCGACGAGCAGCGGGCCTTCTTCGATGTGATGCAGCCCGCCAAGGACGCCTGGGGCACCGCCTTTTGCATCGGTACGTCGTTCGTGGTCCGGCGCGAGGCACTAGGCTTGATCGGCGGCTTCCCGACCGGCACGGTCACGGAGGATATCCACCTGACGTATCGCCTGATGCCCCACGGCTATGTCACGCGCTGGCTCAACGAACGCTTGAGCGTGGGCCTGTCCGCCGAAGGCCTGCCCGAGTACATCAGCCAGCGCAGCCGGTGGGGACTGGGCACGATCCAGGTGGCGCTCACGGCCGACGGGCCGCTGCGCGGACGCGGCTACACGCTGGGCCAGCGCGTGCATTACGTGCACGGCCTGCTGCACTGGCTGAGCCGCCCTTTCACGCTCATGCTGCTGGCCGGGCCACTGTTGTATTGGTACTTCGACGTGCCGACGCTGTACGGCGAACCGATGCAGTTCCTTGCCTATGGCGTGCCGGCGCTGCTGCTTTACTGGGCCTACAGCATCTGGGTAACCGGCTCGCGCGCACTGCCCATCTTTACTGAAGTCACGCAGATCGTATCCGCGCTGGCGGTCAGCGCGACGCTGGTCAGCGCGTTCTTCAAGCCGTTCGGGCGTCCTTTCAAGGTCACCAACAAGGGGCTGGATCGCAGCAAGCTGGTGATCCACGGGAAGTTCGCCACGCTCTACGGCTGCCTGATCTTGCTCTCGGGCATGGGCCTGGCGCGCGCGGTGGCCGCCGACGCGGCAGCCTCGGGACTCGTCTTCAACATCGCGTGGACCGCCGTGTCGATGGTGCTCTACCTTACCTCGCTGCTGGTCTGCGTGGAACTGCCACGGCCGCGCAAGGAGGAACGCTTCCCCTACCGGGAGCGAGCCCTGCTGCGGATCAACGGCAAGGCAGCTTGCGGCGGGCACGAGTACACCGCCACTACCGTGAACCTGTCCTGCAATGGCGTCGCCATTACCAGCGCGATGGCGGCGGCGATTCCGGTCGGCGCCGAGGGCGCGGTCTGGATGGAGGCGACCGGCTGGGTGCCATGCCGGATCGCGCGCCGCCAGGGCAAGCTGCTTGGGCTCGCCCTGCATCTGGACATGGCGACGCGCCACCGTTTGATACGGTTGCTCTTCAGCGAGCCCACCCACAACGTCGCCAGCCAGGGCAATCCCCGGCTGGCCATTTCGCGGCTCGTGTGGCGCGCCTTTTCCGGATGAATCCCATGCACAAGACTCTCGCCCCTATGCTGCGCATTCTCGGCATGGCCCTGCCGCTTGCGCTGGCCGCATGCACCCTCGAGCCAACATACCAGCGCCCCGCGCAGCCAGTGCCAGAGGCCTGGCCCACCGGCCCGGCCTACGCTGCCGGCACGCCGGCAGCGGCCGAAACCAGCACAGCGGCGGCCGACCTGGGCTGGCAGGACTTTTTCGTCGATGCGCGCCTGCGGCGCCTGATCGAACTGGCGCTGGCCAACAACCGCGATCTGCGCGTGGCCACGCTCGCCATTGAACAGGCACGCGCCCAGTACCGTATCCAGCGCGCCGCGCAGTTCCCCGCGATCGGTGCCAGCGCGGGCGTGCTCAGCCAGCGCGTGCCCAGCGAACTGCGCGCGCCCGGGCAGCCGGCGGTCATCACGCAGTACAGCGCGGGCGTGGGATTCAACGCGTTCGAGCTGGACTTCTTCGGACGCGTGCGCAGCCTCAAGCACGAGGCACTCGAACAATATCTCGCCACGGAGGAAGCGCGCCGCAGCGCCCATATCAGCCTGGTCGCCGAAGTCGCCAGCGCCTACCTGACCTGGCGCGCCGACCAGGTGCTGCTGCAAATCTCGGAGGACACGCTGAAGAGCCAGCAAGCTGCCGCCGAGATGATCGGGCGCGGCAAGCGCGCGGGCGCCATGGCACAGTTGGACCTGCACCGCGCCGAGACCCAGGTGCAGACCGCGCGCGTGGGCGTGGAGCAATACACGCGGCAGGTCGCGCAGGACGAGAATGCCATCAGCCTGCTGATCGGCGGCCCGCTGCCGCAAGACCTGCCACCGCCCGAGCCCTTCGAGTCGACAAGCCTCGTTGCCGAGCTGCCTGCCGGCCTACCTTCGGCGTTGCTGCAGCAAAGGCCCGACATCATGGCCGCCGAGCACCGCCTGAAAGCCTCCAACGCCGACATCGGCGCCGCGCGGGCGGCCTTCTTCCCGACCATCTCGCTGACCGGCGCGGTTGGCTCGGCCAGCACCAATCTGGCAGGGCTGTTCTCCGCAGGCATGGGCGCGTGGACCTTCGCGCCGCAGATCACCCTGCCGATCTTCAATGCCGGCAACAACCAGGCCAGGCTCGATGCCTCCAAGGTGCAGAAGGACATCAATATTGCCGCCTACGAAAAGACTATCCAGACGGCCTTTCGCGAAGTGGCAGACGGCCTGGCCGCGCGCGGGACCTATGACCGGGAGGCCGCCGCGCAGGAAACCCTGGTCAAGGAAGCCAGCGAAACCCAGCGCCTGTCGGAGATGCGGTTCAAGAATGGCGTGGACGACTATTTTGCCGTCTTCGATGCCCAGCGCCAGCTCTATACCGCGCAGCAAACCCTGGCCACCATCCGGCTGGCCCGCCTGACCAGCCGTGTCGCACTGTACAAGGCGCTTGGCGGAGGATGGTCGGAGCACACGGCCGCCGTGGCGCAAAGCGCGGACGTAACACCGGCACGATGAAGCGCACCGCAGCTAGCGGGGTCCGATCGCTACATGCCGGCCCCGGGCCTTGGCCGGACAGGTGGAAGCGCATGCGCCTCGGGCAGGCCTCGCCGCGCGGAGACGGCGGCCTGCCGCTGCGTCATACGGCAGGCCAGCGCCGCCACGCTCTCGATCGCCAGGCAAATCAGGAAGTAGAGCAACGCGACGGCAAGGAACACCTGCGCCGCATAGCCCACGCTGCGCCCGTTGACCTGCGTTGCCGCGGTCGACAACTCCACCACGCCCACGATATAGGCCAGCGACGTATCCTTGGCCAGCGACACCCACACATTGCCCAGCGACGGCAGCATGGCGCGCAGCGTCTGCGGCAACACCACCTGCCAGAGTGCCTGCAACGGCGTCATGCCGAGCGCCAGCGCCGCATTGCGCTGGCCGCGCCCAATCGCGTCGAAGCCCGCCGCCATGACCTGCGCGATGTAGGCTGCGCCGATCAGCGCGAGCGCCAGCACCACGGTCTGCACCTCACCCACGTGAACGCCCGCCAGCATCGGCAACAGGAAGTAAGCCCAGAAGATCAGCATCAACACGGGAATCGCGCGCAGGCAGGCCAGCAACGCACGCACGGCACGCGCCAGCGGTGCCGGCGCCAGGTCAAGCAGCACGGCAACGCCAATGCCCAGCACGGTGGCACCCGCGCAGGCCAGCAGCGCCATCCACAAGGTCAGCGCGGCGCCCGCCAGGGGACCGTTGGGGAACGTGCCAGCCAACAGATAGGGCAACTGCTTGAGCACGACGGCCCAGCCGGAGAGATCGGCATCAGGCACGCGCTGCCTCCGTCCATCCCAGGCGGCGCAGCAGCACCGGCGCCGCCACCTGCAACAACAGGATCAGCGCGACGTAAAGCAGCGTGGCCAGGCCGAAGGCCTGGAAGGTCATCAGGCTGTCGGTTTCCACTTGCCGGGCGGTGTAGGACATCTCCGCAAAGCCGATCGCCATCGCCAGCGATGTGTTCTTGATGGTCTGGCAGAACTGCCCCACCATCGGCCGCGCGGCAACGCGCAGCGCCTGCGGCAGCACCACGCGCCAGAATGCGGCGGCGGGCGTAAAGCCCAGCGCCAGCGCCGCCGCGCCCTGGCCCGCCGGCACGTTGGCGAGGCCCGCCTCGAACTCGCGCGCATAAAATGCGCTGGCGTAAAGGCCGATGCCGGCCAGGCTCGCAAGCGCCTCCAGCGAAGGCGCGGGCACGTGCAAGCCGCCGATGCGCCATCCCTGCCAGTCATACAGCGCGCCGATGGCGCCCTCGCCCAGCAGCTGCGCCGCGCCGAAATACCAGAAGAACAACTGCACCAGCAACGGCGTGCGGCGCAGGAAACCAACGGCGCCGCGCGCCGCCAGGCGCAGCGGCATGATCGGGCTACGCGCGAGCACCAGCCAGCCGGCGGCAATCGCGCAGCCAAGCACAAACACCGCCACCGACAATGCCACGGTCAGGCCAAAGCCGGCGGTGATCCAGCCGACGTACGTTGCCGGCAGCGACTGCAGCAGGATCGCTGGTCCCTGCATGGCTAGCCCTTGCCGGGAAAGAAGAAAGCCATCCTCACTTCAGCGCGCTGCCAATCGTGAAATCCCGCGCCAGCGGCGCCGTGCTCTTCGGCCCGAACCACTTGTCGTAGATGCGCGCCGCCGTGCCGTTCTTCTCCAGCTCCGCCAGGATGCGATCGATCTCCGCGGTCAGCCGGTCCTCGCCCTTGGGAACGCCCACGCCCATGTACTCACGCGTCAGCGTGAACGACGAAATCTCGAACTGATCCTTGTTGGGCAACGTCGCCAGCAACGCACCCAGCTTGGCGCCATCCTGCGCAAACGCCTGGATCGCGCCGCTGCGCAGCGCGGTCAGCGCCAGCGGGGAATCGTCATACGCAATCACGCGCGCGTCCGGATACTTCTGCCGCAGTGTGGTCTCCTGCGTGGTGCCCTTGTCCACGCCGAGGCGCCAGGCCTTCAGGTCGTCCGGCTGCTTAAGCGCGCCCTTCCTGGCGATGAACTGCAAGCCGCTGGCGAAGTACGGCGTGGAGAAGCCGATCTGCTGGCGGCGCTCATCGGTGATGGTGAAATTGGCGGCAACGATGTCTACCTTCTGCGATGCCAGCAGGGCAATGCGGTTAGCCGGGTTGGTCGCGCGGAACTCAGGCTTGACGCCCAGCCGCCTGGCAATCTCGGCCGCGTAGTCCACGTCGAGGCCAACAGGGGTGGTACTGCCGGCCTCGACAAAGCCGAACGGCGGGTTCGCGTCGAACACGCCCACGCGCAGCACGCCGGCCTTCTTGATGTCATCCAGGCGGTCCGCCATGGCGGGGCTCGAAGCGAGGACGGTGAGGCCGGTGAGCAGCGTCAGGGCAGCCTTGAACAGCGGCGAAGGGATACGCATGGGGAGTCTCGCTAAGGGTTGGATGGCGAGACGATAGCGGTGGGAACCCAGGCCGGGAACGAATGGTTTTGCAGATGGTTATGCCATCCCGGGGAGCCCCATCGGCAGGCCCCGACGGCCCACTTTCCACGCCCCTTCGAAATACATGCAAAAATACCCCGATAACGCACCGCAACAAAGCCCCCTGCAATCGCCCCTACCAGCGACCACTACAGGAGAATGAACAACATGTACCGTGGAGAACGTTTCAACGGCTACAGCCATCTGGCGGGCGCCGTCCTGGCCGCGGCCGGCACAGCAGTCCTTATCACCAGCTCTGCCCTTTACCACGACGCCTGGAAGGTCGTCAGCTCCATCGTCTACGGCGCCACGCTGGTCTTTCTCTACACCATCTCCACGCTCTATCACAGCCTGCGCGGCCGCCCCAAGGACATCCTGCGGCGGCTCGATTACTGCGCCATCTACCTGCTGATCGCCGGCAGCTACACGCCCTTCGCGCTGGTCACGCTGCGCGGGCCCTGGGGCTGGACGCTGTTCGGGGTGAACTGGGGACTGGCGGTGATCGGCATCGCGCAGGAGCTGTTGATTGGCCACCGCACGCGCGTGTTCTCGCTGCTGATCTATGTACTGATGGGCTGGCTGGTGCTGTTTGCCTTTGGCCCGCTGGTGGCGGCGCTGCCGGCTGCCGGCCTGTACTGGCTGGTGGCGGGCGGTGCGCTCTATACGGCCGGCATCGGGTTCTTCCTGTTCGACGAGAAGGTGCGGCACTTCCACGGCATCTGGCACCTGTTCGTGCTGGCCGGCAGCGCCTGCCAATTTGTCAGCATTCTCTGGTACGTGGGCTAGCCCCTGGCGTCCTCGAGCGCCAGGCGCATCGGCACATAGGCGATGCCTTTCGTCTGTGCGCGAGGGCCGATGGCCTGGAAGCCGAAGCGCTCGTACACCACGGTTGCGAACGGGCTCGAATTGACGGTGAATGCACGCACCTCGCCGCTGGCGATCGCGGCCTGGCTGGCGGCTTGCCAGAGGGATCCGGCAACGCCGCTCCGATGCATCTGTGGAGCGACGAACAGGTGAAAGAGGTGGCTGACGTCACGCATCGCAAGGATGCCGGCCAGCTGCTCGCCGCGGTAGGCAACCAGATAGTGGAAGCGCGGACTGGTGACATAACCGGCAATCGCATCCGGCGAGAGGCTGGCGAGAAAGTCCTCCGCGCCGGCCCCGGACGCCTCGATCGTGAAATAGTGCGCGACGCTCATGGCAAGCGCGCTGATGGCGGCAGCGTCTTCGGTGCCGGCTCGGCGAATGACCAACGTTTCCATGGTGGCTCGGGCTGATGATAGCCATCCAGTTTGTCATAGCGCGGGCCGGCGCGCCACATGCCTGCAGCCAGGCCCGAGCTGAACGAGCCCGCCGCGGGCTTACTGCGGCACCAGTTCCACCTTCTCCCGCGTCTCCTTCTCCACCGCCTTGCGCGTGTAGAGCAGCGGGAAGTAATCGCCCCTGGCCCACATCTGCGCCAGGTCGCGATAGTGCGGGCTGGTGGGATTGCCGGATTGCCCGGGTGCGTTGACCACGCGCGAGGCATCCCAGTTGCCCACGTCCAGCACCATGCGGAACGACGCGCCCGCGGTGAGCTGGTAGTCGCTGTTGCGGTAGCTCGTGTTCATCGGCGTGAAGGAAGACCCGCCGATCGGCCCGGCGTTGACGTCGTAGCGCTGGCGCGCCGCGTTGTCCAGCAGCGGGTCGAGCGGATGATTGAACACCGCGGTGTGCAGCCTGCCCCATTGCCAGGCTTTGGGGTCCGGGCCGAGCTTGCGCTCCACCTCCGCCATGGCGCTCTTGAGCGAGGCCACGATAACTTCGTTGCGGCGCTCCACCGGCATCCACGGCTCGGGCTTTTCCAGCACCGCCAGCACGCGGCTGGCGTCGCCGTAGCCCGCAAGCTTGGCGCCTTCCGGCGACAGCGCCGCGCGCACCACCGCCGGGCGCAGGTACTTGCTGAACCAGACTTCGAACAACGCCGCCGGCGCGCTGTCGGCGCGCTCGTTGCCGTCCCAGCCGCGCAGCAGGTCGAGTCCCCGCCGCGCCTGGGCGTCCTCGGTGCGTACGTTGGCCAGCAACGCCACCGCGCGCAGCGCCGGCAGCGAGGTGGTGTCGTTCTGCCACGCCATGCTGTCCGCCACCGAGGAATGCGGGTTCGCCGCCACCAGGCTCTTGAGCCGCCGCGCGCGCGCCGTGTCGCTCCATTCGTAGCCCACGCCCATCTTGGCTGCAGGGTGGTTGGGCGGGATGTTGTTCTCGTTGGCGGTCACCACATAGCCGGCGGCCGGGTTGTAGGCCCACGGCAGCTCGTCCATGTTGCGGTAGCCCGCCCACTCGTAGCGGCCGTCGCCCGGCACTGGCGTGAGGCCATCCCAGTTGGGGCGGATGACGGTCAGGCCGCCGGGGATCCAGCCAATGTTGCCTTCGCGGTCGGCGTAGACCTGGTTCTCGCCCGGGGCGCCCCAGCGGTTCATCGCGGCGCGGAACTGGTCCCAGTTCTGGGAGCGCATGTAGTCCATGGAGCCGAAGTACGGCGCCATGCCCAGATCCAGCCAGGCCGCGCGCAGCGCGTAGGCGCGATTGCCCTTGGCATCGGTGACCAGCACCGGGCCGTGGCGGGTGAATTCCAGGCTGATCTTGCGCGGCGCGGCTTCGCCCTTGACAGCGATCTCCTCAGTCACGGTTTCCATCGGTTCCCAACGGCCGCGGTACTTGTATTCATGCGGCTGCGCCGGGTTGGTCTCGTAGACGTAGAGATCCTCCTGGTCCATATAGAAGCGGGTCAGTCCAAAACCAATGTTGTCGTTGTGCCCGATCGAGATCCCCGGCAGGAACGGCTCCCCGGCTCCGATCACCGACATCCCCGGCGCGTTCAGGTGGCTGATGTAGCGCAGGCTGGGCGCGCCGTGCGCGCGGTGCGGGTCATTGGCAAGGATGGGCCGGCCGGTGCTGGTGCGCGAGCCCGAGATCACCCAGTTGTTGGAGCCGAGGCTGCGCGCGGTGTCGCTGTTGGTGTCAAGCACCGCATACAACGCTTCGTGCGGGATGCCCTCCGCCTTGGCCGAAGCCCACCACTCTTTCGGAAAGCGCGGCGCGGCGGTGGCGAGTTCATAGGCGCGGCGCAGCTCCACGGTCGGCAGCGCGCAGGGGTCGAGGCCGTCCGGCAGCTTGGGCTGGATCGGCGGATCCAGCTCGCGCTGCACCCAGTCGGTGCGGGCGGCGTCGGGCTTGACCTGGCAGTAGACCTGCGCGCGATTGACCTCGCCCATGAAATTGAGCGTGAGCCCGTGATGGCGGATGCGCACGATATCTTCCGCACGCCAGCGCGCGGGCTTGTAGTTCAGCACGCGAAACTCCGGCGGCAGCAAGTCCGGCCTGCTCTCCGTCTGCGCCACATAGGCGTTCACGCCGGCCACGAACGCCTCCGCCACGCGCTTGGCATCCGAGCCATAGGCCAGCCACTCGCGGTACATGTCGCCGCGGAACAGCACGCCGCGCGCCATGCGGTCCCCTTCTACATAGGCCGGCCCAAAGTCCTTGGCCATCTCGCCCAGGCCACGCTTGCGCCACAAGTCGATCTGCCACAGGCGGTCGCGCGCGGCCATGAAGCCTTGTACATAAAAGGCGTCGTAGAGCGTGTTGGCGTAGATATGCGGCACGCCCCAGCGGTCGATCAGGATGCTGGCGGGCTTCTCCAGGCCCGCCACCTGGAAGCGTTCGTTGGCGGGGGCCGCGGCGGTTGCTGCGGTTGTGGCGGCCGGTGGCACGGCCTGGGCGGCGGCAGTGCTCAGGATGAGCAGCGCGGCAAGGCGGCGGGCTCGGCAAACCATGGTGTTTCCTTGGGGACGTGGGGATCGCATCAGGTAAAAATCGGGTGTCGCGAGCCGTGCTGGCGCGGCGAATCGCCGCCAAGGATAGCGGAAGTCGCACCGGCGAGCCTAATCGGGCTACCCGTTTTTGCGGGATTGCAACCCGGCTCACGCTCCGGGAACCGCCGCGAACACCCAACTGGCGCGGCTTTCCATGAATTTCATCAGGCAAAACTTTGATGCAGTGCAGAATGACGGGGCACACGTGGAAGCCTATAACCCCAAAACCGGTTTCACTCTTCGAAACCGGCCGACTCCGGAGTGCGCTCGCGTGACGGTACCGACTACCTCCCTCCAGAAGGCCTGCAGGCTGCTGCGCGTGCTGTCGGACGCGCGCAATACGCGCCTGACCGACCTGGCCGTGGCGGCCGGCGTCGACAAGGCCTCGGCGCTGCGCCTGCTGGACACGCTGGCGGCCGAAGGCTTTATCGAGCGTGACCCCGACACCAAGGCGTTCACGCTGGGCCCCGAATGGCTGGCGCTGCGCGCGGCCAGCGTGCGCCGCATCGACCCGCGCGCCAGCGTGCGGCCGGCGCTGATCCGGCTTGCCCAAGCCTTCGAGGACACCACCATCCTGTCAGTGCCAAGCGGCTGGGAATCCGTCTGCCTGGAACTGCGCCCCGGCACTTTCCCGATCCGCGCCAACTACCTTGACGTGGGCAGCCGGCGCCCGCTTGGGGTCGGCGCGGGCAGCCTGGCGCTGCTGGCGGCACTGCCCGATGCGGAGGTGGAAGCCACCTTGCACGCCATCGCACCCGCGCTCAAGCGCTATCCGCGCATCAGCGCGGCGATGCTGCTGCGCGAGGTGGAGGCCACCCGCGCGCGCGGCTACGCGGTGCTGCTGGATGTGGTGGTGGAACGCATGGGCGGCATCGCCATCGCGCTGCCGGACCCGGATGGCTACCCGCTTGGCGCCATCAGCATTGCCGCGCTCAATGAGCGCATCAGTGAGCGCGAGCCGGCGCTCGCGCGCGCGCTGCGCCGCGAAGCCGAAACCGTTTGCGCTGCCTGGACACCGCCGGCGCCCAACTCGGCGGCGGCACGCCGGCGCAACGCCACCATGGCCAGCGCCACGCCAACGACCAAGACCCCGACTGCGCGCAAGACGCGGCGAACCATCACGACCGACCTGTAACCGGAGACAGACAGCATGCGCTGGAAGCAACGACCGCAAGGTTCCAACTGGGGCGACTTCGGCCCCGACGACCAGCTTGGCCGCGTCAACCTGATCGGCGCAGAGCAGGTGCGCAAGGGCGCGCGCGAGATACAGGCCGGGCTGTCGTTCTGCCTGTCGCTGCCGCTTGATTATCCCGGCGGCAACAAGCTCAACCCGCGCCGCCATCCGCCAGTGCTGCGCCCCACCTTCCGCGACGACATACCCTATGTGAACTTCCCGCTGGCCAAGGTCGACCCAAGCGCCACCGACGTGATCAGCGACGACCAGGTGCTGCTGTCGCTGCAGTACTCCACGCAGTGGGACTCGCTCGCCCACGTGGGCGCGCTGTTCGATGCGGATGGCGATGGCCGCCCGGAGCGGGTCTACTACAACGGCTACCGGGCCAACGAGCACATCGTGGGCCCGGTGGACTACGCGGAGGACGATCATTTTGCCGCGCACGCCTGCGGCCACGACCACAGCGAGGCGCGCGCGCTCGGCATCGAGAACTTCGCCGTCAAGGGCATGCAGGGGCGCGGCGTGCTGGTGGACCTGGCCAATGCGTTTGGCCAGGATTTGCGCAACGTGGGCTACGACGACCTGATGCACGTGCTGGAGGCCGACCGGGTGGAGGTGGAACCCGGCGACATGCTGTTGCTGCGCACGGGCTTTGCCGAAGTGGTGCTGTCGATGCAGCGCGAGCCGGATGAAGCCGTGCTGCATCACAGCTGTTGCGCGCTGGACGGCCGCGACGACCGCCTGCTGAACTGGATCACCGATGCGGGCATCGCCGCGCTGATCGCCGACAACTACGCGGTGGAGCGCTATCCGGCGCGGCCCGCGCCGGCCGACCAGCCGAATCATCCGCTGCTGCCGCTGCACCATCACTGCCTGTTCAAGCTCGGCCTGCCGCTGGGCGAACTCTGGTACCTGAAGGAGCTCGCGCAGTGGCTGCGCGCCAACCAGCGCTCGCGCTTCATGCTGACCGCGCCGCCGCTGCGGCTGCCGGGCGCGGTGGGCTCGCCCACCACGCCGATCGCTACCGTCTAGGCACCCACAAGAAAGCAAGTCAACAAGACCAAAGCTGGAGGAGACCACCATGAACCGAAACCAATCGCTGCTGCGCCGCCCGCTGGGCGCGCTCGCCATCGCCGCCGCGCTGCTGTGCGGCGCAGGACAGGCCAATGCGCAGCCGGCCAAGGCCGGCATTTCCGATGACGAGGTCAAGATCGGCCTGATCCTCGACATGAGCGGCCTGTACGCCGACGTGACCGGGCGCGGCAGCGCCACCGCCGCGCAGATGGCCATCGACGATTTTGGCGGCAAGGTGCTGGGCAAGAAGATCGAGCTGGTGGTGGCCGATCACCAGAACAAGGCCGACATCGCCGCCAGCAAGGCGCGCGAGTGGTTCGATACGGGCCACGTCGACGCCATCCTGGACGTGGCCGCCTCGGCACCGGCCCTGGCGGTGCTGGAGGTCGCCAAGCAGAAGAACAAGATCGTGGTGTTCTCCGGCCCCGGCACCGAGCGCATCACCAACGACCTGTGCACGCCGGTTTCGGTGCATTACGCCTATGACACCTACGCGCTGGCCAATTCCACAGCGCGCGCGGTAGTGCAGCGCGGCGGCAAGACATGGTTCTTCCTGACCGCCGACTACGCCTTCGGCCACACGCTGCAGGAGTCCGCCACCGCCGTGATCAACGAGACCGGCGGCAAGGTGCTCGGCGCGGCGCGCCATCCCATCGGCGCCAGCGATTTTGCTTCCTACCTGCTGCAGGCGCAGGCCAGCAAGGCGCAGGTGGTGGGCCTGGCCAATGCCGGCGGCGATGCCGTCAACGCCATCAAGGCGGCCAGCGAATTCGGCCTGACCAAAGGTGGCAACCAGCGCATGGCGGGGCTGCTGCTGTACATCAACGACATCCACGCCATCGGCCTGAAGACCGCATCCGGGCTGCTGCTGACCGAGGGCTTCTACTGGGACATGAACGACGCCACGCGCGCGTGGTCGCGCCGGTACTTCGAGAAGCTCAAGAAGATGCCGAACATGAGCCAGGCCGGCACCTATTCGTCGGTGATGCATTACCTCAAGGCGATCCAGGCCGCGGGCACCGACGAAACCGCTGCCGTCATGAAGCAGATGAAGGCGATGCCGATCAACGACTTCTTCGCCAAGAACGGCCGTATCCGCGAAGACGGCCGCATGATTCACGACATGTACCTGTTCGAGGTCAAGACGCCGGCGGAATCGAAGTACCCATGGGACTACTACAAGCTGCTGGCCACGGTGCCAGGCGACCAGGCCTTCATGCCGGTGGCCAAGTCGCAGTGCCCGCTGCTGAAACGGTGAAGCGGTGACGGTGAAGCGAGACGACATGCCACACGCAGCTTACCTGCGCGGCGCGGGCAATACGCGCTTTGGCCGCGTCGAGGGCAGCACGCCGCTGACGCTGATGGCGCAGGCCACCGACGCCGCGCTGGCCGACGCGGGCCTGGCCCGCGCCGACATCGACGGCGTGCTGTGCGGCTACGCCACCACGCTGCCGCACCTGATGCTGGCCACGCGCTTTTGCGAGTACGCCTCGCTCGATCCGGCCTACGCGCACGGCGTGGCCTCCGGCGGCGCCACCGGCGGCGTGATGGCCATGCTGGCGCGCGAGCTGGTGGGCGCAGGGCGCTGCCGCAACGTGCTGGTGGTAGCCGGCGAGAACCGCCTCTCCGGCCAGAGCCGTGACCAGTCCATCCAGACGCTGGCCCAGGTTGGCGAGCCGGACATGGAAGTGCCCAACGGCGCTTCCGTGCCGGCTTACTACGCGCTGCTGGCCTCGCGCTATCTGGCCGAGACCGGCATGCACGCCGACGCGCTCAGCGGCTTCGCGGTGCTGATGCGCGAGCACGCGGCGGGGCACCCCGATGCGCACCTGCGTGAGCCGCTCACGCTGGATGCGGCACGCGCCGCCAAGCCCATCGCCACGCCGCTGCGGCTGTCGGACTGCTGCCCGATCTCCGATGGCGCGGTGGCGCTGGTGGTGTCCGCCGAGCCGGGTGGCGGCACACCCGTGCGCATCACGGGCGCGGGGCAGGCACATCGCCACCAGCATCTGTGCGCGCTCGACAGCGTGCTGGCTACCGGCGCTGCAGACGCCGCGCGGCGCGCGCTCGCGCAAGCGGGCAACACGATCGGGCAGATCGACTACCTGGCAATCTACGACTCGTTCACGATCACGCTGGCCATGCTGCTGGAAGAGCTTGGCATAGCCCCGCGCGGCGGCTCGCCGCAGCGGCTTGCGGCAGGCGACTTTGCGCGCGACGGCGCGCTGCCGCTCAACACGCACGGCGGCCTGCTTGCCTTCGGGCACTCGGGCGTGGCCGGCGGGCTGATGCATCTGGCGGAAGCCACGCGGCAGCTTGCGGGCAAGGCTGGCGCGCGCCAGTTGCCGCCGCGCAAGCGCGCGCTGTTTCACGCGGATGGCGGGGTGCTGTCTTCGCATGTCAGCCTGGTGCTGGAGGCGGGAACGCTTGCAATACCCACCGCTTCGCCAAGGACATCGCCATGAGCAATGACCATCCCTATCAAGCCGGCCTCGACGCAGGCGTGGTGCGCTATCAGGCGTGCGAGGACTGCGCCGCGTGGCAACCGCTGCAGCGCCATGCATGCCGCGCTTGCGGCAGCACGCGGCTGACGTGGCGCGACGCCACGGGTCGCGCTACCGTGCACAGCGTCACCGAAGTCGCGCGCGCGCCCACCGAGGATTTCCGCGCGCTGGCGCCTTACACGCTGGTGCTGGCCACGCTTGACGAAGGCCCGCGCGTGATGGGGCATGCCGAGCCCGGCGTGACGATCGGCGAGCGCGTGCGCGCGGGGTTCATGCGCCATGGCGAGCGCACGCTGCTGCGTTTCCAGCGCGAGTAAGCCGCATGGCCCGACGCAGCACGACACAGCACGACACAGCACGACACAGCAACATACATCGACACCCTGGAGACCGACATGCTCCGAACCTTGCCGCTTCGGCGGCCCGCGCGCGCCTTGCTGGTGGGCGCGATGGCAATGACCGCCGTGCTGCTGGCCGCGCCCGGCGCACGCGCGCAGGACTGGCCAACGCGTCCGGTGCGGCTGGTTGTGCCTTACCCGCCCGGCGGCCCCACCGACATCGTGGCGCGCGTGGTCGGGCAGAAATTGTCGGAGCAGCTCAAGCAGCCCGTGGTGATCGAGAACCGGCCCGGCGCGGGCGGAAATATCGGTGCCGAGGCCACCGCGAAGGCCGCGCCGGATGGCTACACGCTGCTGGTGGCGACCACGGCGCACGCCATCAACATGACGCTGTTCACCAAGCCCGGCTACAACACGCAGAAGGACTTCGCCCCGGTCTCGCTGCTGACGCGCGGCCCGCTGGTGCTGGTCACGGCGCCCGCCACACCGGCGGCCAATGTCGCGGAGCTGATCGCGCTGGCCAAGGCCAAGCCGGGACAAGTCAGCTTTGCCAGCTCCGGCAACGGCCAGTCCACGCACCTCGCCGCCGAACTGTTCAACAGCATGGCGGGCACGCACATGACCCACGTGCCGTACAAAGGCAGCGCGCCCGCGCTCACCGATGTGATGGGCGGGCAGGCCACAGTGATGTTCGACACCATGCTCTCCGCCATGCCCTTCGTGCGCGAGGGCCGGCTGCGCGCGCTGGCGATCACCGGCGCAGCCCGCTCGCCCGCCGCGCCCGATGTGCCCACCATGGCGCAGGCTGGCCTGCCCGGCTACGAAGCCACCGCGTGGAACGCTCTGCTCGCGCCGGCGGCGACACCACAGGCCGTGATCGCCACCTTGAGCAGCGCGCTGAAGACCGTGCTTGAACAGGAGGATGTACGCGCCAAGTTCGCTACGCAGGGCTTCGCCGCGGAATGGACGGCGCCTGGCGCCACGGCGCAGTTCCTGACCCGGGAGATCGACAAATGGGGCAAGGTGGTCAAGGCCTCCGGCGCCACCATCGATTGAGCCATTCACGCTGTTCCCTGAAGCCGGACATGCCGGCCTTTGATTCCGGATCGCACTCATCATGAACCAGACCTTGCAAGCCTTGCTGGCGCCGCGCTCGATCGCGGTGATCGGCGCCTCCGACCATATCCACAAGATCGGTGGCCGGCCCATCTACTACATGCGCGAGCATGGCTACGCCGGCAAGCTCTTCCCGGTGAACCCGCAGCGCGACACCATCCAGGGCCTGCCCGCCTTTGCCTCGCTCGATGCGCTGCCCGAGGTGCCGGAGCTGGCCATCATCGTGGTGGGCGGCGACGCAGCCGTGTCGGCGGTGCGCGATTGCGCGCGGCTGGGCGTGGCGGCCGCGATCGTGATCGCCTCGGGCTTCGGCGAAGCCGGCGAGGAAGGCCGCTGCCAGCAGGACGAGATGGTGCGGATTGCCGCCGGCGCGGGGCTGCGCCTGGTTGGCCCGAACAGCCAGGGCCTGGCCAACTTCGGCACCGGCACCATTGCCAGCTTCTCCACCATGTTTATCGAAGTGCCGCCGCAGGATGGCCCGGTGGCGGTGGTGAGCCAGAGCGGCGGCGTCAGCGCCATGGTCTACGGCCTGCTGCGCGGCCAGGGCATCGGCGTGCGCCATATGCACGCCACCGGCAACGAAGCCGACATCACAGTGAGCGAGCTGGCGCTGGCCGTGGCGCACGATCCCGATGTGCAACTGATCCTGCTGTACCTGGAGAGCCTGACCGATCCGGCCATGCTTGCGCGAGCCGCCGCGGTGGCGCGCCGCCGTGGCGTGCCCATCGTTGCCGTCAAGGCGGGCCGCTCCAGCGCGGGCCAGCGCGCGGCAGCGTCGCACACCGGCGCCATTGCCAATGAAGACCTCGCGGTGGGTGCCTTCCTGGCGCGGCACGGCATCTGCCGCGTGGATGATGCGCACGCGCTGGCGCGCTGTGCACCGCTTTACCTGCGCGGCTGGCAGGCCAGCGGGCGGCAACTGGTGGTGGTGAGCAATTCCGGCGCGAGCTGCGTGATGGCGGCCGACGCGGCGGAGCCGCTCGGGCTTGCGCTGGCGCCGCTGTCGCAGGCCACGCAAGCGGCGCTGGCGCAGCGCCTGCCCGGATTCGCCTCAACCGCAAACCCGGTCGATGTCACCGCCGCGCTGCTGACCAACAGCGGGCTGTTTGGCGACGTGCTGCCGGTGGTGGCCGCCGACCCGGCCGCCGACCTGCTGCTGCTCGATATCCCGGTGGCGGGCATGGGCTACGACCTGCCGCGCTTTGCACGCGACGCCGCCAGCTTTGCAGACAGCGCCGGCAAGCCGATTGCCGTGGCGGCCTGGCAGGCGCCGGTGGCAGCTGCGTTCCGCGCGGCCAACGTGCCCACCTATGCCAGCGGCGCCGAGGCGCTGGCTGCGTTCGCGCAACTGGTCACGCACCAGCAGCAACTGCGCGATGTGGCCGCGCAAGACACGGCCGTCGCCGCGCATCGGCCCGCGGCAAGCGATGCAGCAGGCGCTGCGTCGAGCGCTACCGGCCACACGCTGAGCGAGGCGGCGAGCCTCGCGCGCCTGGCGTTGGCGGGCATCCCGGTGGTAGCGCACAAGCTGTGCCAGAGCGTGGATGAAGCGGTCGCGGCGTGGCGCGAGTTGAAAGGGCCCGTCGCAGTCAAGGCCAGCTCGCCGCAAGTGCCGCACAAGAGCGAGCACGGCCTTGTCGCGTTGAACTGCAACGATGAACACGCCGTGGCGCAGGCCTTCCTCACGCAGACCGACATCCTGGACAAGCTCGGCGCGGCCTGCGAGGGCGTGGTGGTGGCGCGCATGGAACGCGGCCAGCGCGAATGCATGGTGGGCGCGCACTGGGACCCGGTGTTCGGGCCGGTGGTGCTGGTGGGAGACGGCGGCAAATATGTGGAGGTGCTGCGCGACACGGCCGTGCTGCTGGCGCCGTGCAGCGAGGCCGCGGTGGCGCGCGCCGTGGCCGGCCTGCGCATTGCGCCACTGCTGGCGGGCGTGCGCGGCGAGCCGGCTGTCGATGTGGCGGCGCTATGCCGGATCGCCGTGCGCGTGGGCCAGCTGATGCTTGACGCCAACGGTGCGATCCGCTCGATTGACCTCAACCCGGTGATGGTGAGTGCGGGCGGGGCGGTGGTGGTGGATGCGCTGATGGAGGTGGCAGGGGACGCTACGCCAGCCTGATCGCTTTCCAGCCAGGCTCAGTAGACATCGCGCCGATACCGGTCCTGCTCACCAAGGCGCAGCAGGGCCTCTTCGCCCAGCACCTCCGACAGCGCCGCGTTGACGCCACCGGCCATGCCTTTGAGGCTGCCGCAAACGTAGATGGCCGCGCCGGCTTCGATCCATTCTCGCAATGCGTCGGCCGATGCGCGCACGGCGTCCTGCACGTAATGGAGCGAGCCGCCATCGCGCGAGTAGACCAGGTCCAGCCGCTGCAGCACGCCATTGGCCTGCCATGCGGTGAGCTCAGAGTGGTGGAACGCGTCGTGCTCCGCGGTGCGCTCACCAAACAGCAGCCAGTTGCGATGATGCCCGGCCGCGGCGCGGGCTTTCAGGTGCGCGCGCAGGCCGGCCAGGCCGGTGCCGTTGCCGATCAGGATCAGCGGGCGATCATCCGCAGGCGGATGAAAGCCGCGATTGGTGCGGATGCGCAGGGCGATGCCCGCGCCTGGCTCCGCATGCGCGGTGAGCCAGCCGGATGCCAGGCCGAGCCGGCCATCGTCATGGCGCGTCTGGCGCACCAGCAAATCCAGTTGCCCGTCGCCCGGCAGCGAGGCAATCGAATACTCGCGGTGCGGCAACAGCGGCAGCGTATCCACCAGCCGTTGCGGCGTGACGCCGGCCAGTGCGGCAAGATGCGGATCGGGCAGGACGATGCGCATGGCGAGCGCCTGCGCCAGCGTGGTGGATGCGCCATCGCAGCGCACGGCGGTGTCGCCGTCCAGCGAGAGCTTTGCCAGCACACGCGCCACTTCGGACGGCGCAAGACGCGGGCCGATCTCGGCGATGTCGCCGGCCTGCCACGACGGCGCGCCCCCGCCCACTGTGGCCGGCACCAGCGCAAGGTGGAAGGCTGGTGCGCCCGGGCTGCCCGGATTGAGCAGTCTGCGCTCGTGCAGGCGCCAGTCGGCGTAGCGGGGCATTTCCCAGTCGGCGATTTCGGCGCCGCCGGCGAGTGCGCTGAGATGGTTCTGCCAGTGGCGCAGGGCCCCGGCATCGCCATTGTCCACTTCCACCATGTCGAAGAGCGCCTGCGCATGCTGGCGCTGCATCCATGCCGACAGCGCGTGGCCGAAGGCGCAGTAGTTCGCGTAGCTGCGGTCGCCAAGCGCGAGGATGCCGTAGCGCAGCGCGCGCAGGCCACCTGCGCCGGCGGCGGCCGTCAGGCGGCGTGCAAAGCCCGAGGCGCTGTCTGGCGCATCGCCCTCGCCCGTGGTACTGACCACGAACAGCGCCTGACGGCAATGGGCAAGACGCCCGGCCACCAGCTGGTCGAACGATAGCAACTGCGCGGGCACGCCGGCATCCTGCAGCGCCTGCGCGGTCTGCAGCGCAAGCTGCTCGGCAAAGCCGCTCTGGCTCGCGTAGGCCACGACCGTGGCGCCGTCCTTGGCTTCCGATAGCTGGCCGGCGCGCGGACGCCGCCGGCGATGCCGGCCGATCACGGCGGCACAGAACCCGGCATAGGCTATTACCACGCCGGCGGCCATGCCCGCGCGGCTGGGTGCGAGAAAGCCCAGAGCGGTGCCGGCCACGCCAGCCAGCGCGCCCAGCAGGATCACGGCGTCGATGACGCGGAAGCGCTTGCGGGAATTGCCGGCATGGCCTTCGTGGCCCTGCCGGCGCGAGCTAGCCGCGGCCGGCGGGTCCATAGGCAGGGAGGAGGCGGTATCAGGCGTGGTCATGACAGCATGGCCTCGAAGGCCGGCGACAAGCGTTCGTCGAAGCCGTCGCTGCGGCGGATCAGGAAGCGCGCGGCCAGCGCATGGCGGCGGGCGAATACCATGCCCGCCTCGGGGCCCAGCACGGTCAGCGCGGTGGACAGCGCATCGGCCATCATGCATTGCGGGTGCAGCACCGTGACGGAGGCCAGCGCGTGGCTGGCCGGGTAGCCCGTGCGCGGGTCCAGCGTGTGCGCATAGCGGCGACCGCCACTATCGAAGTAACGCCGGTAGTCGCCCGAGGTGGCCACCGACAAGCCATGCAGCGCGACCAGCGTCTCGTGCCCCGCCGCGCCACCGCCCGGCGGCGTTTCCAGCGCGACCCACCACGGCATGCCGTCGGGCTTGACGCCATGGCCGCGCAGCTCGCCGCCGATTTCCACCAGGTGGTTGTCGATGCCCTGCCCGCTCAGGTAGCGCGACACCGCATCCACGCCAAAGCCCTTGGCGATGGCACAGAAATCCAGCCGGATGCCGCCGGGCTGCTGCACGCGGCTACCGGCCTCGTCGATGGCGATGCGCTGCCATGCGCATTGCGCGCGCGCCTGCTCCAGCGCCGCCAGCGCGGGCGCTTGGGCACGCTGCGGCGCCGGGCCGAAGCCCCACAGGTCGACCAGCGGCCCCGCGCTGGGGTCAAAGGCGCCGCCACTGTCGCGCGCCACTTGCAGCGCCGCCTTCAGCACGGTGAAGCAGTCGGCTGGCAGCACCTGCCAGCTGCCGGCCGCGGCGCGGTTGAAGCGGCTCACGTCCGAGGCTTCGTCCCAGTTGCTCATCTGCGCGACGACCTCGGCCAGCACGGCGCGGATGCCGGCGTCGAGCGTGTCTTGATCGACTGCCACGGGCGATGCGGCCCACGCCACCGACCATGTGGTGCCCATGGTCTCGCCTTGCCGCCAGCACAGGCGTGACGCCGCGGCAGGCACGGGCGGAACGGCACCAAGCGAAAGGGGAACCAGGACACGCTGCATATGAGACGGACGGGAGACGGACGGGAGACGGACAGGAGACGGAAATGACGAAAACACAAAAAGCCCGCTGGGGGCTTAGGGCTTGCGCAGGCGACGGGACTCACGCCCCGCCGCCTGCCGGCGTGGCATTGCGCTTACTGCGGCAGCACTTCCACCGTGGCCGCATAGCTGGCGCGGCGCGTCTTGGCTTCCTTGACGGCAACCTTGTCGTCGCGCACCTCGGCTTCCAGCCAGTACATGCCCGGGGCCGGCCACTTGACGCTGAACTTGCCGTCGGCGTCGGTGGTGAACGCCATTTCCTGCAACTGGTCGCGATAGCGGATACCGCCCGGCACCACGGCTACCTTGACGTTGGCGGCGGGCTTGCCGTCCAGCAACAGGCGGAAGCTGGCGGCGTCGCCGGCGACCAGGTCGTTCGGGTGGGTCACGGGCGCCAGCTCCAGGCCCCGGCCAGTGGTCTGCAGCACCTTGGCGGTGGGCTTGCCCGCCGTCACGAAGGCTTCCAGGCGGCTGTCGGCCTGCGTCACCTGCAGGTCCTGCGCGCCGGCCGGCACCTCCTTGGCGAAGGCTTCGGGCGAACCGCGCCAGCGCTTGGCCTGGCCGTCCACCTTGTAGCTGGCAAACAGGCCGTGGTTGACCATGGCCACCTTGTAGGTGCCGGGCTGAGTCAGGTGCACGTCGAAGGTGCTGCGATAGCGGCCGGTGCTGGCGTTCTCGACCTTGGCCGCGGCGCCGTCCGGCGCGGTCACGGCGAGGTTATCGAGGCGCAGCGGCACGTGCTCGAAGTAGAACAGGTCGTTCGACACGGCGGCGTCGACGGTCACCCACGGGTCGCTGCCCGACAGCACGGTCGCCGACGGCAGCAGCCACTGGCGGTGTGCGTGGGCGGCCAGCGGCATCAGCGCGGCCAGGGCCAGCGCGGCGGCCTGGACGGACAGTTTGGTGGCGAAGGTCTTCATCGTCATGCTCCTATTCCTCTTGCTATTGAATGCGGGGCTGGTTGATCAGTTCGGGGTTCGGGGCTCAGGGCTTCAGGGCTTCAGGTCGACCGAGACGCCGCCAAGCTCATGCTCGCCCTTGGCCTTGGCCGAAGCGGCTGCCTTCGGCGGCCAGGCAAAGGGCACGCGCAGCAGTTCGCGGCCGCCGACCTCGCGGGCGGCTTCCACGACGAGCTGATACTCGCCGGCGGGCAGCTTGCCCAGCGGCGCCTTGGCATCCGTGAAAGTGAGCGTGTGCTCTCCGGCCGCGCGCGTGGCGCCGGAGATGCCGTCGGCGGGCATCTGCATGTCGCGCCCGGCCTTGCGCCACCACTGGCGCATGTCCTTGAGCCACTTGGTGCCTTCGCCGTCCTTGTGCTTGACGTCATACCAGACGGCCAGCGTGGCGGCCGGGCTCTGGTCGGCGCGCTCGATCCACATCGAGACATAGGGCCGGTGGTATTCCGCGACGTTCAGGCGCGGGATCTCTACCTTGACGTTCATTTCGGCCGCCACGGCCGGGCTGGCGAATGGAGCCGCGGCCAGGCCGGTAAGGGTGACGGTAAGCAATCGGCGCATAACGGGACCTCGTCTTTGAACGGTAAATGGGATCAGGTGATCGTTAGTAATCGCTAGTGATCGTTAGTGGATGAACAGCAGCGCCAGCAGCAGCGGCACCACCACGCCCAGCCCGACCAGCGGCCAGGTCGCCATGCGGCCTCCGGCGTGCAGCTTGAGCAGGAACAAGCCGGTCACGCTGAAGATCAGGCAGGCTGCGGCGAACACATCCAGGAACAGGCTCCATGCGCGGCCGGTGTTGCGGCCCTTGTGCAGGTCGTTCAGGTAGGAGATCCAGCCCCGCGTGGTCTTCTCGTACTGCACATCGCCGCTGTCCAGTGCCACGCTGACCCAGGCGTCGCCACCCGGGCGCGGCAATGCGACATAGATCTCATCGGCCTGCCACTCGGCTTCACGGCCATGGGCGTTGATATCGAGTTCCTGCGACAGCCAGTTGGCCAGCGCCGCTGGCACCGGGCCCTTGTCTGCGTGCGTGGCCCGGCGCAAGGCCGCCGTGAGGCTGGCCGGCGCGCTCGCCGTGCGTGTGACCACTTGCGGGCGAGCCTCGATCTGGCCAGCGTGGTTGAGCGTGAAGCCGGTGACGGCAAATAGCAGCATGCCGATCAGGCACATTGCCGAACTGATCCAGTGCCACTGATGCAGGTGTTTGAGCCAGAATGCCCGGCGCTGCTGGCCTGCCGCTAGCGATGTTTCAGTCATGTCTGTTGATCTTCCGGCGCCCGGCAACCTGCTGCTCCGGTGCCTCACTGGTCAGCTTGCCGCGTCCGCGCGAAGGTGCCGCGCCCCATGCCAGGTGACGGCCCAGGCAAGCAAAGCGAAAAGATAATGGTTCTCATTTGAAATCGCAATGCTTGCGCTGGCGATCAGGCATTACGTTCCATTACACGCTCCACACTCGGAACGCCCCTTAAAGTGCAGCGTCATCCGCAGCCAAAAGATCATTTGTGCGGTTGCGTGCATGCCACTGCCAAATTCCCCTGCGAGCCTTGCTGCACCTGAGGAAATCCCCTAGCGAGCGGTCGTCAAGTTTGTCCTCCGGGCCGCCGTTATCGCCTCAGCAGTGCCGTAAATCCATAGCTAGAAAAAGGGGAGAGAGAATGCTGGAGCGCCTGAGCCTGAGGAAAAAATTGCTGTTGCCATTGCTGCTGAGCTGGGTCTGCCTGCTCGGGCTGACGCTATGGGACGCCTGGCAGATGCGCGAGCTGCGCCTGGCGGAGAGAAAGCTCGACCTGGCGCACGTCACCGAAACCGCGCTGTCCATGGTCCAGTCGTACGAGGCACTGGGGCGCAGCGGCAAGATGCCGATGGAAGAGGCCAAGCAGCAGGCCCTGGAGCGCGTGCGCGCCATCCGCTTTGGCGAGGACGGCTACTTCACCCTGATGCATTCCAACGCGGTTGTGGTGATGCATCCGTTCAAACCGGAGATGAACGGCAAGAACATGGAAGACACCAAGGACCCGAAGGGCACTTATCTGTTCCGCGATATTGCCGCGATCGGCAAAGGCGCGGGACAGGGTTACGTGCAGTACCTGTGGGCCAAGCCTGGCGCCGAGGCGCCGCAGCCCAAGCTGAGCTACGTGGCGAACTTCAAGCCGTGGGACTGGAACTTCATCGCCGGGGTCTACCTGGACGATATCGACGCGGCGTTCCGCCAGGCGCTGCTCAAGTCGCTGGCCTTGCTGCTGGGCATCGGCACGGTGATGACTGTGGTGGTGCTGCGCATCGCCAACGGCCTGCATAAACAGCTGGGCGGAGAGCCGGCGCTGACTTCACGCATCGCCGCGCGCATCGCCGAAGGCGACCTGGCCAGCGAAGTGCACACCGCGCCCGGTGACAACCACAGCGTGCTGTTCGCCATGCAGCAGATGCAAACCCGCCTGACCGGCGCCATCGGCAGCATCCGCGGCTCGGCGGATTCGATCGCCGGAGCGGCCAGGGAGATCGCCACCGGCAACGCCGACCTGTCGCGCCGCAGCGAAGAGCAAGCGGCGTCGCTGGAGCAAACGGCGGCCAGCATGGAGCAGCTCACCGGCACCGTGCGCCAGAGCGCCGACAACGCGCGCCAGGCCAGCCGCCTGGCCGAGGGCGCATCGGAGATCGCGGTGCGCGGCGGCGTCATCGTGGGCAAGGTGGTGAACACCATGGGCGAGATCAAGGCCGCCTCGGGCAAGGTGGTCGACATCATCGGCGTAATCGAAGGCATCGCCTTCCAGACCAATATCCTGGCGCTCAACGCGGCGGTGGAAGCCGCCCGCGCGGGCGACCAGGGCCGCGGCTTCGCGGTGGTGGCCGGCGAGGTACGCAGCCTGGCGCAGCGCAGCGCTACCGCCGCCAAGGAGATCAAGGCCTTGATCGGCAACTCCGCGCAGCGGGTGGATGATGGCTCGGCGCTGGTGGAAACCGCCGGGCAAGCGATGGACGAGATCGTGGAAGCGGTCAAGCGCGTGACCGACCTGATGGGCGAGATGCGCGCCGCCACCGAAGAGCAGACCGGCGGCATCGAGCAGGTCAACCAGGCCGTGACGCAGATGGACCAGATGGCGCAGCAGAACGCCGCGCTGGTGGAGCAGGCAGCCGCCGCGGCCGCCTCCCTCGAAGACCAGGCCGATGCGCTGCACCGCGCCGTTGGCACGTTCCGGCTGGCGGGCGCGTGAGATCCGCATAGGGCGGTAACCAGCGGCGCCCCGGGCTCGGCATGCCGGGCGCCGCCATCGCGCGCTTGACTGCGCGCTTCGCGTGCGCCGGGGACTTTCCCCGCTTGCCCGGCGCACGTTTTCTTTTTCCGCGCTCCTCCCTGCGTTTCCTCCCGCGCTTGCACGCAACTGGTGGCCGCGCCATCCGCAAAGCCCTTCCGAAATAAGTTGAAAATTTTCCTTGTAATGAGATTAATTCCCATTTACTATGGCCTCACTGACTGACGCAGGCGAGCAAGGAAGCAAGACAAGCTTGGCCTGGCGCCAGGCACCAGAACACAGCAAGGCCAGCGGCAAGTCCGCGGCAACAAGAATTTTGAGATGTCGCAACGCGGCATCCATCACCGTCTTTTGTGGGGACCGCTCCGTACCGCGGAGCGTTTGGCAGTAGCCAGTCACCGGAGGATCGGGAAAGCAACCAGACCCCGCTTTCCCGATCGCCTCTTCGGCCGACAAGCCAAGCCATTTTTTTATTCCGCGAGCCGTGCGCCACGGCTCGCAGCAGCGGGCGGCCTTCCTTGCAGGACGCCGCCCGCTGCACGCCTACGGTTGGAATCGCGAACGTCCGCCCAATGCGCGTGATGGCGCAGCCGGCCCAGACACCTTCATTTCCGATTGATGCGCCCCGTGCGGGCGCTAAGCCGCAGCATGCTGATGCCTCCCAACAGTACCGAACCCATTGACCTCAAGCGTGCCGGACTCAAGGCAACGTCACCGCGCGTTCGCGTGCTGGAAGTTTTCCGTGCCAGCCCACGGCGCCACCTCAGCGCCGAAGACGTCTACCGCATCCTGCTGGCACAGGAAGTCGATGCCGGCTTGTCGACGATCTACCGCGTGCTCAACCAGCTGGTGCAGGCCAACATCCTGCTGCGCCACAGCTTCGAAGCCGATCACGCAGTGTTCGAACTCAACGAAGGTGGCCACCACGACCACCTGATCTGCGTGGCCTGCGGCCGCGTGGAAGAATTCCGCGACGAAGCCATCGAAATCCGCCAGCGCGAAGTGGCAAGCGCCAATGCCTTCGTGCTGCGCGAGCACATGCTGGTGCTATACGGCCTTTGCCCTGGATGCCGAGCCGACAAATCCATCAACTGATACGGCCCTCGTTCCACCGCCCCCCATTGTCGGAACCACGGCCTCGCCCGTCTCCGCCCGTCGCGGGCACGGGTGCGCAACCGGAGTCCATCATGGATCGCCAGACCAAGCCCCTGACCGAACTCAAGCGCCTGCTGAACGATTGCCTGCATGCGCAACCCGGCTGCCAGGGCTGCCAGCTGCACGCCGTGTGCGTGCACCGGCCGGACCACACCGGGTGCAACTGGAGCGCGGAGGTCGATTTCCCCGGGACGAGCGACGAAGAAGCGATGCGGAGCTTGCCACTGGCACGCCGGGTAGTCGTGATGGTCAGGGAGCGCTTCAATGTGGAGCGGATGAACATGGGCGAACCGGGCTTGAGCCTGGCTTGAGCCCCCGGCACAGTTCACACAAGCAGGTGGCACTTGAGTGCAGGCACATGGGTGAGCGTTTTCCACCCTGCCAAATCCCCCCACCCCCTCCCCCTCCAGTTAAAATCCCCCGCTAGCCCCCGCGCGCAGCGCGGCCCCACTCAAACCCGCTCCGCGTCCAAATGCCCATCCCCTTCGCGCCCCGCCGCGCACTTCTGGCTCTAGCCCTCACCCTGGGCGCCACAGCCACCTGGGCAGCGCCTGACGCGCCGGCCACCACCGCGCCCACCAGTAACTGGAAGATCTCGGCCGGCCCGGGCGTGTACGCCGCGCCGGATTTCCCCGGCTCCCGCAGCACGCTTGTTTATCCGATCATCTACCAGGACATCGACTACGGCGGCCGCTTCTTCTCGCGCGGCTTCGACCTGCTAGGGGTCTACGCGGTCAACAACGATATCTGGCAGATCGGCGCCGACTTCCAGTTCGACCCGACCTGGCGCAAAAGCAAGAATGACAGCCGGCTCAGGGGCCTGGGCGACGTCAACATGACCATGCGGGCGCGCGCATTCGCGCAGGCGCAGGTGTCGTTCGTAACGTTCTCGGCGGATGTGGCGCAGGATATCGCTGGCCAGGGCCAGGGCTTGATTGCGAATGGCGATGTGCTGTTCAGCCTGCCAGCCGGTAAGTGGCTATTCACATTGGGGCCAGGGGTGACCTGGACCAACAGCAAGTACATGCAGACGTTCTTCGGCGTCACGGCGGAGCAAAGCGCGCGTTCCGGCCTGCAGACGCATGCCGTGGGTGCTGGCCTGCGCGAGTGGCATGCGAATGGCATCGTCACCTACGAGATCTCGCGCAACTGGTCCGCGCTGGCCTCCGTGACCTTTGCCCGGCTGCAGGGCGATGCGGCCAGCAGCCCGATCACCGAGCGGCGCCAGCAATGGACCACCATGGGGGCCGTGACCTACCGGTTCCGCTAAGCGCGGGGAGCACAGGTAGCGCGAGATGGGCTAGATGAGCGGGATGGCCGAGCCTTTCGCCGTCAGGGCCGGCCCGGCCCCGGCGCCACCACATTCGCGCTGGCAGCCGGGGCCGCGGGCCGCAGCACCAGCCAGACGGCCATCCCGATCAGCGCCCCGCCGGCGGCGTGTGCCCACGACAATTGCTCGCCAAGGAAGATGGCGCCCCAGACGATGCCGAACGGCGGGATCAGGAAGGTCACGGTCAGCGAGCGAACCGGGCCCAGGTCGGCAATCAGCCGGTAGTACAGGATGTACGCAATCGCCGTGCAAAGCATCCCCACCCCCAGCATCGCCATCCAAACGCCTGGGCCGGCGGCCGGCAGCGTGTTTTCGCGCATCAGTGCAACCGCGCTGAACGGCAGCAGGAACAGGGTGGCGCCAACCATGCTGCCCGTTGCCACCAGGCGCGCGTCCAGACCGCCCTGCGCGGTGATCCAGCGCCGCGCGAGGAAGCCCGCCAGACCGTAGCATGCGGTCGCCACCAGGCAGGCGGCGGCGCCGAGCAGCACCTGGGGCGAGAACGCTACCGGCCCGGTGCGGGTCAGCACCGCGACACCGGCAACGCCGAGGACGACGCCGCCGGCCTTGGCCAGCGTCAGGCGCTCGCTAAAGCACAGCGCGCCGATCAACACGCCCATCAGCGGCGTCATGGCGTTGAACACGGCGGAGTAGCCGGCCGGTAGCCACAGCGCGGCGAACGAGTACATGGCGAATGGGATGCCGGAGTTGATCACGCCCAGCACCATGACCTGCCGCCACTTGCCGCGCATGTTCCAGCGCACGCGCATCATCGCCAGGCAGGCCACGAGCGTCAGCGCCCCGATCAGTACCCGCAGAAAGGCGGCGGTCAGGGGACCAAGCACCGGCGCGCTGATCCGCAGGAACAGGAAACTGGCGCCCCAGATGGCGGCAAGGCTGAGCAGGCGGATCAGGTCGGTGGGTTTCATGGTGGGGAGAGAAAACGAGGATGGCGTGCCCGGATTAAACCCCGGTGCCAGTGTGGCCGCAAGCTGGTTTCGGACATCTCCCTGTCCCAGATTACCGCTGAAAAGTGCGTTTTAATGCGCTTTTTGGAGGAATCGCCACACTGACACCCTACTGACGAGGGGGCAGTCACATGAGTTGCGTGACAAGTCGTGTTTAGTTATTTTAAAATCTGATCTGCGCCAGAGTTAATTGACCCCTCCGACGCATTCCCGACAAGCCGCCACTTACGTGGCGGCTTCTTTTTTTTGCGGCGCACGGTTCACAACTATAAATCAACGTCAACCGCAATGGGAGATGACGCGTTTGCAGCGTCATGAAACGACAGTTCCTTGGCTTGCTAGCCCGCATTTACGTCCTCCAATTTGCCGTCGAGGTGCCGGCCACCGTGGCCATGCTCGCCGAGATGCTGATGGAGTACGGGTTCCAGGTGGATATTGGCACCGTCCGTCCCTTGCTGCGCGCCTTGCAGATGGAAGGCTACATGGAAAGCGTCCTGCGTGACGGCATCGGGCGTGTCTACCTGATCACGGAACGTGGCCGGGAAGAGCTGCGCAGCAGCCGCAGCCATGTTGACGACTTGTATCGCCGGCTGCACTCGCGCAACGATCCCTCGGAAGCGTCCCACGGTTGATTGCCAGCACGGGCGGCCAGGCTTGGCCGCTTTTGCGCAGCGCCCCGGCGGCGCTCGCGCCGGGGCAGCGTGAGTCCACACTCACGCCCTCGCCTCTCCTCACAATCCCCCCGCACGCTGCCCACCCAAAACGTCCAAACGGGGTCGTTTTGCCGCAACTCGTCATGCGACGAATAACGTACCCGTTTCTGCGTGGACCACCATGCTTTGCATCAATGAAAGCGCCCGGGCAAGCCGTACGCGCTGGATTGCGCACCGCTTGCCCGGGCTTACCGGCTGACGCTGATCGCCAGGTTTTACTTCTTTGCTTCTTTACTGATTTACTTCTTCTCGGCCTTGCCTTCGTAGCGCTTGCTCCACTCGGCGAGAATGCGGTCCCGGTTGGCGCTGGCCCACGTGAAGTCATTCTTGATCAGGCGCTTCTCGTAGTCGGCCGGCAGCAGCGGATCCGGCTTGGCGATGCCCGGGATGGCCAGCACCGCGAAGTTCTTCTCGTACAGCGCCATGGCGTCGGACGAAGCGGAGAAGTCGGCCAGCTTGCGCGCCGCATCCAGGTTCTTGGTGCCCTTGATGATCGCGGTGGCCTCGATGTCCCAGCCCAGCCCTTCGGACGGCAGCACGATGTCGATCGGCGCGCCTTCCTTCTTGGACTTCATCGCACGGTATTCAAACGCGATGCCGATCGGGAACTCGCCTTGCGCCGCCATCTTGCAGGGCTTGGAGCCGGAGTGCGTATACAGGCCGATGTTCTTGTGCAGGGCGTCCATGTAGGACCAGCCCTTTTGCTCGCCCATCATCTGCAGCCAGGCGCTCACGTCCAGGTAGCCGGTGCCCGACGACGCAGGATGCGGCATGACGATCTTGCCCGCGTATACCGGCTTGGCCAGGTCGGCCCACGACGTGGGCTTGGGCAAGCCCTGCTTTTGCGCCTCGATGGTGTTAAAGCAGATTGCCGCGCCCCATACGTCCATGCCAACCCATGCCGGCGGATTGGCGGCGCTGCGGTATTGCGCGTCCACCGCCGCCAGGTTCTTCGGCGCGTACGGCTGCAGCATGCCTTCCTTGTCGAGGATGGCGAGGCTGGAACCGGCCAGGCCCCACACCGCGTCGGCGCGCGGCGCGGCCTTCTCGGCCAGCAGCTTGGCGGTCACGATGCCGGTGGAATCGCGCACCCACTTGATCTCGATGTCCGGGTTGGCCTTCTCGAACGCGGCCTTGTAGGCGGCGATCTGGTCGGCCTCCAGCGCGGTGTAAACCGTCAGCACGGTATTGGCATGGGCGGCGCCGGCCAGCAGCGCGAAGGCGGCCACGGCGGTGGCGGTGCGGAACAGGTGAGTCATGGTTTCTCCTTGGTGGAAGGCGTGTCGTGAAGTTCGGGTCGTGAAATGCGTATCGCGGCGCCGGCGCTGGTTAGCGACGGCAAATCAAGGCGCCGGCGCGCGCCAGGCTTGCGTGCGGCGCAGCCAGCCGCGCGCGGCGCCCATCAGCAGCAGGCAGGCCAGCGCCGAGGTCAGCAGGATCAGCGTGGACATGGCCGCGGCTGGCGCGGTGTCGCCGGCATCATCCATGTTCAGCACCGAGATCGCGGCCAGCACGGTATCGGGGCTATAGAGGAAGATCACCGCGGATACCGTGGTCATGGCCGAGACAAACAGGTAGCGGAAGATATCGATCAGCGCGGGCAGGCAGATCGGCACCGTCACCCGCCAGCAGGTGACCAGCGGCGCCACGCCCAGCGACAGCGCGGCGGCCTCGAACTCGGCATCGAGCTGGCGCAGCGCGGCGGCGGCGGTAAGGTGGCCGGTGGTGTAGAAGTGGGCCACGTTGCAGATCACCAGCAGCGTCATGGTGCCGTAGAGCCCGTGCAGCGGATTGGAGGGCGCGTTGAAGAAGAACACATAGCCCAGCCCGAGTACCAGCCCGGGCACCGCCATCGGCAACACAAAGCCGGCGCGCAGCACGCCATGCAACCACGCCGGCCCGCGCGTGCGCTCGGTCAGCCACGCGCCGAAGAAGATCGCCAGCGTGCCGGCCAGTGCGCTCAGCGCGGCCAGGCGCAAGCTGTTGCGGTAGGCCAGCCAGCCGCCGCCATCCATATTGTCGAAGTCGTAATGCGCCAGCGTGAGCTGCAGGTTGTACGGCCACAGCTTGACCAGCGAAGCGCCCACCGCCGCCGCCAGCATGATCAGCAAGGCGGCGCCGATCACCGTCACCACCAGCGTGCAACACGTGTCGCGCAGCCCGTCGCGGCCCGGCACATAGACCTGGGCACGGCTCGACATCTGCGCGCGTTGCCGGCGCTGCATGGCGATGTCCACGCCGAACGTCAGCAGCGCCGGCAACAGCAGCAGCATGCCGATCAGCGCGCCGCGCGCGAACTGCTGTTGCCCCACCACGGCCTTGTAGGCTTCCAGCGCCAGCACCGGATAGCCGCCGCCCACCACCTTGGGCACGCCGAAATCCGTCACCACCAGCGTAAACACCAGGCACGCCGCGCCAAACAGGCCGTGCCGCGCACCCGGAAGCGTCACCGTGAGGAAGGTGCGCCAGGCGGAGGCCCCCATGGCGCGCGCGGCCTCGTACAGGCGCGCGTCGGCCAGCGAGAGCGCGGCCATCAGCACCATCAGCGCATGGGGAAACGTATAGAAGGCCTCGCCCAGCACGATGCCCCAGAAACCATAGATGCCGCCTGCGCCGAATGCCCCCTTGAAGACGCCCTGGTTGCCGAACAGGTAAACCAGCGCGATGCCCGGCAGCAGCGAAGGGGCGAACAGCGGCAGCAGCGCAATGCCCCGCCAGAGCGGCTTGAACGCGATACGGGAGCGTTGCAGCGCGTAGGCAAAGCCAAAGGCCAGCGGCACCACCAGCGCGGCCACGGTCAGCGAGACGGCCACGCTGCGGCCCAGCAGCGGCAGGAAATTCGCGTTGGCGACCATCTCGGCCACGCGCGCAGGCAAGGCCCAGCGCCCGGCTTCATCGAACCATGCCTGGCCAAACAGCGCCAGCAGCGGCAGTACCAGCGCCACGGCCAGCCCGGCAAGCCAGAGCCACTTCATCGCAGCGGGCGCGGCATGCGCGATGCGGTCCGCCGCGCTGCCGGCGCCACGCCCGCGCCTGACAGTGGCATCGCGATCGGCCTTCGCCCCGGCCACGGGCAATGCGCGCGTCATGCGAACACCTGCAGCGCCTGGCTGGGCAGCGACACCCAGAACTTGTGGCTGCCCGGCGCCGGCAGCAGGTGGCGCTCCTCGCGCAGTACGTCGGCAAACAGCGTGTGGCCCGGCAGGCGGTCGGCCTCCAGCATCAGGCGATAGCGGCTGCCCAGATAGGTCTGGTCGACAATGCGCGCCAGCAGGCGGTTGGGCTCGCCTTCCACGGGGTGCAGCCGGATGGCTTCCGGGCGGCAGCACAGCCGGGCTGCGCCTTCGGCCACCTCGCCGGCGCGGGCCGGGGACACGGCCAGGTCGAGCTCGCCCACGCTGAAGGTATCGCGCCCGCTGAGCCGGCCATCCAGCCAGTTGGCCTGACCGATGAATTCGGCCACGAAGGCCGAGGCCGGGCGCTCGTAGATCTCGCCGGGCGTGCCGACCTGCGCGATGCGCCCGCCCTCCATCACGGCGATGCGGTCCGCCATCGCCATGGCTTCATCCTGGTCGTGCGTGACCATGACGGTAGTGACGTTCAAGCGCCGCTGCAACTGGCGCAACTCCAGCCTCAGATGCTCGCGCACCCTCGCATCGAGTGCCGACATCGGCTCATCGAGCAGCAGCAGCGACGGTGCCGGCGCCAGCGCGCGCGCCAGTGCCACGCGCTGCTGCTGGCCGCCCGAGAGCTGGCCGGGGAACTTGCGCTCGCTGCCCGCCAGGCCTACCAGCGACAGCATTTCCGCGACGCGGGCTTCGCGATGCGCACGTCCCATGCCCCGGCCCTGCAAGCCGTAGGCCACGTTCTGGGCCACCGGCAGATTGGGAAACAGCGCATAGGACTGGAACAGGATGCCGTAGTCGCGCGCCTGCGGTGGCAAGCCTGTCAGCTCGCGCCCGCCGGCGTGGATACGGCCCGTGTCCTCGCGCTCCAGCCCCGCGATGATGCGCAGCAAAGTGGTCTTGCCGCAACCCGAAGGGCCCAGCAGGCACAGCAGTTCCCCCTGCGCCACCGACAGCGAAACGCCGTCCAGCGCCTGGAACCCTCCCGCCCCTCCGAAACGCTTGCCTACCTGCTCGACCGCCAGGAACGCGCGGCCCGGCGCGGACTCACCTGCTTGCATGGACAACCCTCTGCGCTTTGATAACAGCGGGCAGCATAGGAGCGGCGCATGCCAGCCGTGTGGCAGTTGGGCAAAGAATCCCGATGCAGGTATCGGCGGATTTTGGGGATGCGGCTCAATCCGCGGCCGGCACCCGTTGCGCCCAGGCCTGCATGGTCGCTTCACCGCCTGCCGCGCAGATCTCCATCAGGCCGGCCAGCGGCACCGCCTGGCAGAACAGGTAGCCCTGCACGGCATCGCAGCCGTGTTCGCGCAGGAAGGCGAACTGCGCGGGCGACTCCACGCCTTCGGCCACCACCTGCAGGTGGAGCTGGTGGCCAAGGGTGATGATGGCGGCCGCCACGGCCTGGTGATGTTCATCGTGCGCGACGTCGTCGACGAAGGCTTTGTCGATCTTCAGCTTGTCGATCGGCAGCCGCGTCAGGTAGCTCAAGCCCGAATAGCCCGTGCCGAAATCGTCGATCGACAATCCCACGCCGAGCGCGCGCACGCGCTCGAAGGTGTCGATGGTCTTGCTCCCGCCCTCGATCAGGATGCCCTCCGTCACCTCGATGGTGAGGCTCGAAGCCGGCAGCCCGGCGGCCGCCAGGCATTGCGTGACCATAGCGGGAAACCCTTCCTGGCGCAGTTGCAGCGGCGAGATATTCACCGCCACATCCAGCTCCACGCCAAGCTCGCTGCGCAGGTGCTGGATCTCGCGGCAGGCCGTGGCCAGGATCCACTCGCCCAGCGGCATGATCAGGCCGCTTTGCTCGGCAATCGGGATGAACTCGGTTGGCGGGATCACGCCGCGCTCGGGCGTTTCCCATTGAATGAGCGCTTCCACGCCGGCAATGCGCAAGGTGGCCGTGTCGACGATGGGCTGGTAGCGCAGCTTGAACGCCTGCGCGGCCAGCGCGCGCCGCAGCAGCCCCTCGATGGTGAAACGCGCCATGGATGCCTCGGCCATCTCGCTGGAGAAGCGGCTGAGCTGCGCACCGCCGCGGCGCTTGGCCGCGTACATGGCGGCATCGGCGTTCCTGAGCAGGTCGGCCAGGTTGTCGCCGTCGTCGGGGCACAGCACCATGCCGATCGAGGGCGTCACGCGCAGGCGCTGGTTGCCTAGCTGCAGGTCTTCCGACAGGCGGGCCAGGATCTTGGCGGCGACCAGCTCGGCCTCGCTGTCCTGGCTCAACGGGTCGAGCACCACCACGAACTCGTCGCCGCCCATGCGGGCAACCAGGTCGGCGTGGCGCACCGCGGCCTTGAGGCGATCGGCCACGATACGCAGCACCTCATCGCCGATGTGGTGGCCGAGCGATTCGTTGATGCGCTTGAACTGGTCGAGATCGAGCAACAGCAGCGCGATGCGCTCGCCCTTGCGCAGCGCGCGCTGCAGCACCAGTTCCGTGCGCGCATGCAGTTGGGCGCGGTTGGGCAGGCCCGTAAGCGCGTCGTGATGCGCCAGGTGCCGGATGTATTCGTCCGCACGCTTGCGCTCCGTCAGGTCATGCGCGATGGCGAGATAGCCGCCGGCATCCAGGCCACCGTTGCCGGCCTCGCCAGCAAAGGCCGGGGCCGGCGGGTTCCCCGTGCCGCCGGGCAGGTGCGCCTCGGGCAGCGCGGTCAGCGTCAGTTGCACCGGCAGGCGCGAGCCGCCCTTGCGGACATAGGTCCACTCCTGTTCGTCGGTCAGCCCGTGCCGGGCCTTGCCGACCACGGCGGCCAGGCCCGGCGCCACCGGCTCGCCCAGCTCGTTGGTGAGCACGGCAGCGCGCGCCGCAACCTCCTTGGGATCGAGGAAGTCCAGATAGCGCATGCCTGCGGCCACCTCGCTGGCCTGGTACCACAGCATGCGCTGGCCGGCGCGGTTGATGCCGGTCACCGTGCCGTTGCGGTCGAAAGTGATGACGCACAGCGCGGTGTGATCGAGCACGCGCGCGCTGCGCTCTGCCGCATCGGCGGCCGCCAGTTCGGCGCGGCGGATGGCGCTCAGGTCGGTCACTACCCACAGCACCCGGCCGGGCCCGGCAGCAGGCACCGGCGCCACCGCCACGCGCACGGGGATGATGGTGCCGTCGGACCTGCGGGCGTGGCTCTCCAGCCGCCCCTCCAGCGCCGTCGCGGCCAGCGTGGCGGCATCGGGCAGCAAGGTAGCGATGATGGTGCCGGGGAACTGGTCCGGCGCCTTGCCGAACAGCCCTGTGGCCGCCGCGCTGGCGATCTGGACACGGCCGCCGGCATCGCATACCAGGAAGGCATCGCTGGCGCTGGCCAGGCCCGCGCGCTGCAGGGCGCCATCCGCCTGCCGGCCCTGGCGCGCCCGCGCCGCGAGCTGCCACGCCCTGCGCCGCTGGCGTGCCAGGCCAAACACAATCCAGGCTAGCAGCAGCGTGCCTGCCGTGCCGAGCGCCAGTACCAGCATGGAGCGTCGCGGGCGATGCGCCGATTCGAAGGCCGGCGTGGTGGTGGCGCGCAAGGTCCAGACCCTGCCGCCATAGGTCAGCTCGCGTTCGGCCTGCAGCAATGGCGCGAGGACCGGCGCGCCAGCCGGCAAGGGCTCGGCGTCACCGGCCAGGAGCGCGCCGGGCTTGGTGTCGCGTCCTTCATAAAGCAGCAGCGACAAGGTGCCGGCCGCGGGCAGGCTGACCCCGCGCAGCAGGTCTTCCAGGCGCAGCGAGGTATAGACATAGCCGGTCACGGCCAGCTGCCGCTGGGTAGGGGTGTTCAGCGGCAGGCCACTGCCGTACACCGGCAGGTACAGCACCGCGCCACGCTGCGGCGCCTGCGTTTCGCTCTCCCGCGTGAGTTCCACGCCGCCGCTCAGGCGCGCCTCGCCGCTATCGCGGGCAGCCTCGGCGGCAGCGCGGCGCACGGGATCGGACATGATGTCAAAGCCAAGCGCCCGCGTGATGCGCCCGGCGAAGGGCTCGACATACACAACCGGCGCGTACACGTCGCGCGGGCCCAGCGGGTAGACCTCGAATCCGGGCTGGCCCTCGCGGCGCATCGTCTCCACCAGCCAGTCGAGCTCCCGTGGCGGGGTCAGGCGCGCATAACCGATCGAATGCGTGCCGGGCGGCAGGTCATCCAGCTGGGTGGTGTACAGGTAGTTGCGCCACTGCTCGCGGGTGAGGGCGGGATCGGCGGCGAACAGCCCGGTGGTGCCGCGCAGCAGCTGCTCGTTGTCCAGCAGGCGCCGTTGCAAGGCGGAGAAGACCGGCGAGAACACCGCCTCGAAATCGCCCCGCGCCACCTCGCGCTCGAGCGTATGCATGCCACGCCAGGCGCCGCCAGTCGCCAGGGCGCCGGCCGCGGCGACCAGCAGGGACAGCAGGACTGGCGAAATTGAGGGCAGTTTCATGACTTGGGAGTGCGGATGGGAGCCCTCGGTGGCCTCGCCCAGCCGCCGCAGGGCGACGGTCCACTATACCGTGGCGGCAATGGCTCGCCCACCCCCGGCGCGCCACTGTAACGTGCGGCGCCACACGCTGGCGGGCGCGGCCCGCGTGCGCCCATGCCAGACTCGCGCGGGGCTGGCGCTTGTGGTAGGGTTGGCGGGCCTGCAAGCCTGCCGAAGCCCGACTCCCGGCAACCATGCGGGCCGGCCGTCCAGAAGGCGCGCGCCGTCCCCCGACTCCGCCGGCTCGCATGCCCCAAGTTTCGCTTTCCCTGAAGGCGCGTCTCGCGCTGATTACCACGGCGCTTGCCGCCGTGCTTGGTACCGGCATCGTGCTGGCATCGCTTTATTACGCACACGACGACTTGCGCGCCGCGCTGCAAGACCAGCAGGACTCCATCGTCAAGCTAGCCTCGGACCAGCTCGACACTGCCATGGAAGACCGCATCACCCTGCTGTCCCATGTAGCGCCGCAACTGGCCAGCGAGCTCTCCCGCCCGGGCGCCGAGCTGCGCCTGCTGCTGGAGCGGCGGATTCCCGTGCCCGGCACCTTCAATGCGTTCATGCTGGCCGATGCCCAGGGCCGCGTGCTGGCCCGGGATGGCGTGCAGGTCAGCATTGCCGACCGCGACTACTTCCGCGAAGCCGCGCGCACCCTTGAGCCTGTGATCACCCCGCCTATCCGCGCCCGTATCAATGGCGCGACCGGCGTGCTGGTGGCGGTGCCCATCGTCTCGAAGCAGGGCGAATTCCTTGGCCTGCTGGGGGGCTGGCTCGACCTGTCGAGCGCCAACTTCCTGGTGGAGATCACCCACAACCGGCTCGGCACCACCGGCTTCTATTGCCTGGTATCGGGAGGGCGGATGCCGGTCTATGTGCGGCACCCCGATCCGGCCAAGGCCACGCAGCCGGCCCGCGCGCTGGGAGACACCTGCGGCGTCGACGACCGCAGCGGGCGCGTCGAGTTTCTCTCGCCCGCCAGGCCGCTGATCTCGCGCTACCTGATGGAGAGCACCGGATGGGAGCTGGTGGCGGTGCTGCCAGCGCAGGAGGCGTTCGCGCCGCTGCACGCCATGCAGGTGCGCTTCCTCGCGCTGGCGCTGCTGTCGCTGGCGGTGGTGGCCCTGCTGATCTGGCTGACGGTGCGGCATCTGCTGACGCCGCTCACGCGCCTGCACCAGGTGGTAAGCGATAGCGCGCACGACCTCGCGGCCTACGAGAAACTGCCAGCGCAGCAGCGTGACGAGATCGGCGATCTGGCGCGCGCCTTCGGGCAGTTGATGCATGACGTGCGCGAGCGGCGCGAGCAGCTCGACCTGAGCGAGCGCCAGTTGCGCGCGGTCACCGATACGCTGCCTGCGCTGCTGGCGTTTATCGGGCCCGACGAGCGCTATGTCTTCAACAATCTCGCCTACGAGCGGACTTTCGGCATCACGGTGCAGGCGCTGCGCGGCATGACCGTGCGCGAGGTGATCGGCGACACCCGCTATGCCCGCGCCCGGCCGTTCCTGCAAAAAGCGCTGGCAGGCAACGCGGTGACGTTCGAGACGGAAGAAAGCGATCCGGATTACCGCTGCATGGAGACCAGCCTGCGCCCCGAATGGAGCGCGGATGGCAGCCATGTGGTGGGCGTGCATGTGCATGTGCAGGACGTGACCCAGCGCAAGCTGGAGACCCTGCGGCTATCGCGCATCTCCCGGCTCGACCACCTGACCCAGTTGCTCAACCGCAACGCCTTCGAGGCGCTGCTGCAGGCCGCCATGGCGCGCAGCCGCGAAGACGGCCGGCTCATGGCGCTGCTCTACCTGGACATGGATCGCTTCAAGGCGGTCAACGACTTCCACGGCCACATCACCGGCGACCTGCTGCTGCAGGCCTTCGGGCGGCGCCTGCAGCGCTGCGTGCGCGAGCGCGACACGGTGGCGCGCCTGGGCGGCGACGAGTTCGCGGTAGTGCTGGAGGATATCGGCGGCGCGGCCAATGCCCAGCGCATTGCGCAGGCCATCGTGCACTCGGTGAGCCGGCGCTTTTTCATCGACGGGGTGTTTGCCGATGTGGATGTGAGCATCGGCGTGGCGCTCTACAAGGGCGCACCCATGCCGGACCAGGAGCTGATGCGCCAGGCCGATGCCCTGCTCTACCGCGCCAAGGCGGCAGGCCGGGGCCGCTTCGAGATGGGACCGCCGGAACTACTGGACAGCTGACTTAGCTCGCCTGGCTGACTTACTTGCCTTCTTCGAACGGCACATGCTTACCGTCGCGCGACTGATAGCCCAGCTTGGTGTCCGCGCCCATCATCCGCTCCCATGCCACCATGGCATCCGCCACGGCTTGAGGCTCGCCCTTGAACACCAGCACGTCATTGCCGCAGTTCGGGCACTGCCCGCCAAACACGGCATCGATGCCGCGCAGGTTGGGGGCGTCGATGGCATCGAAGGTACTGAACGCCGTCTTGCACGCGCCGCACACCAGTTGCGCGGGCCGCATGCCTTCGAGCCGCGCGCGGGCCTGGCCGGCACGCTCTGCCTGGCTGCCCCGTTGTTTTGCTTCACCCATGATGGACTTCCTTTGCGCAGCCGCCTGGCTGCGCTTCACTTGATTGATTCATCCGTTGCGCGCCCCTCAGAACGGCGCGGGGCCCACGGCCGACTGCGGCGCCACCGGCGGGAACGCGATCAGCCCGGTCTGGCGCTGCAACGCGTAGCGCACATAGACGCCGGCATACCACTGGCGATAGTCGCGCGCGTTGTCGATGCCAAGCATGCCGCCGACAAACAGCTGCTGGGCCGCCTGGTACTCCATCGAGCCAACCAGATTGTAGGCCAGGCCGGTCTTGGACTGGCCAGGATAGACGGTATTGCCGGCCGCCGACTGGGCCGCTCGATCGGTCGGGAAATAGTCCGACGCATCCTCGCGGAACGCCTGCATGCCTAACGCGCCGCGCACATTGTAGGCCAGCCGGCCGCTGCGCCCTGCCAGCGAGAGCGGCACGGTCACGGCGAAGTAGGTCTGCGGGCTGAAGTAACCGCCTTGGCCGAAGGTGAAGTAGCGCAGGTTATCCGCGTACCCCATCGAGGTGAAGTTCACCCCGCTCATCAGGCGCTGCTCGGTGCTGTCGATCAGGCGCAGGTAGAACCCGCCACCGCCTTCCCAACGCGTGTTGCGCTTCACATCGTGGCCGGTCAGCAAGCCATAGCCGCCGTAGCCGTAGATGCCGAAGAAGCCATCGTCCCAACCCAGGTCGACGCGCCCGCTGCTGTTCATCACGCCCCCCCACTGCAGGCCGGTGCGGTCATCGCGCGCGCCCGCGTACGACAGCAAGCTGTCGGTGACAGGGCGGCGCGATGCGCCAAGCGACAGCGTGGTACGTTGCGTCAGCGGCAGGTTGAAGCGCACGCCGGTATTGACGTCGGTGTAGCGGAAGCCCAGCGGCGTGCTGCCAATGTCAGCCTTGATGCGGTCCGATTCATAGGCCACGCCCAGCGCCACACCAAAGGCATTCTGCTGGCCGGCGGAAGTGGACCGCAGCGGCGTGCCGGCCGAGTTGACGGGCGCGCCGCCCACCGGGACCGCCAGCGGGCCGCCGCCAAAGCGCGAGGCGCTGTTGAAGTCGCTGCCGACGGAGCCCGCGTCCAGCGCGACCGGTGTCACGCGCGCCACCAGCTTGCCGTTGCCGACGGCTATCTTGGCTTCGGCCACCACCTGCATCTCGGTGAGCTGGCTCATGCCGGAGTCGCCATTGCGCCCGCGTAGCACAGGGCCACCGGCGAGCGTGCTGGTGCGCTGCGATTCGATCTCGTTGAGTTCCTGCTGCGCAGTCTTGGGGCCGGTCGGGTTGGCCTGCGAATCGGCTTCGGCCAGCCAGGGCGCGCGCGACTGCGCGCCAATCGGCTGGCGCGCAGTCGCGGCGGGCACGGGTGCCGCCGCGTAGCCGCCGGCCGCCGGCGCGGTGTACTGCGCAGCGGGATACTGAGGTGCCATGGCCTGCTGCGGCACGGGATAGGGCACACCCGGTTGCTGGGCGACCTGCGCGTTGGCTGGATAGGCGGGGTAGGCCTGGCCAGCCTGACCAGTCTGATAAGCCTGATTGGCTGGATAAGCCTGCGCCGGCGCCTTGGCCGCGCGCGTATTCTTGCCGCGCGTGCTGGCGGGCGCCTGCATCGGCATCGGCGCTTGCACCTGCTGCGCATAGTAGGCCTGCGGCTGCTGGATCTCCGGTGCCATGCCCTGCCCGGCGGCGGACACCGGCGCCGGGATGTAGGGTTGCGAGGCCTGTGCACCGGCGTTCATCATCACCGGCGCGGGCGCCATTGCCGGCTGGGGCGCGGCCGCGGCACGCGTGGGACCGGGCACGATCAGGTACGGCGCCTGCGACCCGGGCGGCGGCAACTGCGAACTGCCGCGCTGGCCGGGCAGGCCGACAAACGGGTTGGACGGCACGCGGTCGAAGCCCGCGCCATCCGGGCGCGCGCCGGCCGAGGCTATGCCCGCGGCATTCTCTGCCGCCACTGCTGCGCGGAAGTACTCGGCGGCGCGCGAGGTCTTGCCTTGGGCGCGGTAGAGCCGCCCGGCGGCGGTCAACACCTTGGGCGATCTGGGCGCCTGCGCCAGCGCCATCTGCAGCGTGCCTTCGGCCCAGCTGTACTCCTTGGCGGCGGTGGCGGTGCCGATCGCCGCCAGCATCAGGTCAAGGTTGCGCGGATCCTTCTCCAGCACGCTCTCGTACAGCGTCAGAGCCTTCTTGTTCTCGCCCGCCTGCGCGTACATGCGCGCCAGGCTGGCGCGCACGGCGCTGTTGCCGGGGCGCTCGGAGAGCGCCGGCGCCAGCATGTCGTAGGCAGCCACGAGGTCGCCGCTCTCGGTCAGCGCATCGGCCTGGCGCACGATGTAGGCGACCCGCAGATCGTCATAGTCACGGCGCTGCGAACTACTCAGGCTGGCGTTGGCGAGCTGGCGCAGCACACCGGCCAGTTCCACGTCCTGCCTGGTCTTGAGCAGAATGGCGGCGTACTGCAGTTGCATGCCGACGTCCGGGCGCACCGTGCGGCCCATGACGTTGCGCATCAGCGAGAGCGCACGCGCCTCGTCACCCGCATCGGCGTAAGCCAGCGCCAGCGCGCCGAGCTGGTCGGGGTCCTGCTGGGCGTAACGTTCCGCTTGCTGCAGCACGCCCAGCGCCGCGGCCTGCTGCCCGGCGGCGGCGAGCCCGCTGGCTCGCTCGGCTTCGGCGTGCACCCACAGGCGGCGTTGCAGGGTGCCCATGTCGCGGGTGCGGCTCTGCGGGGGAATGCGCTCCAGCGCTTCAAGCCCGCTTTGCCAGTCGCCGGTTTCGGCGGACAGCAACGCGCTGGCATACAGCGCGTCCGGCATATTGGGGTTGGACAGCAGCAGGCCGTCCATGACGCTGCGCGCCTGCTCCTTCAAGCCCATCGACGCATAAGCGCGCGCTACATCCAGGCGCACCCAAGGGTTGGTCGGGTCGGCCGCCATCGCGTCTTCCAGCGCGCGGCGCGCGCCGGCGGCATCGCCGCGCTGCAAGGCGGCGCGGGCCTGGCCACGCGCCTCCTCGGCGCGCAGCTTGCCCAGCGAGCCGACCTTGTCCTGCTGGGCGGGCGTCAGGTTCTGCACGATGGCGAGCGCTTCCGCGCTCTTGTTCTGCGCCGCCAGCACGCCAACCAGGCCGCGCGTAGCGTCGGGGTTGTCGGGCTGCTGCTTGAGCACGCGACGATACGCGGCTTCGGCCGGGGCGTACTGGCCTTCCTCGGCCATCACGTCGGCCAGCGCCACCTGGGCGGAAGGCTCGCGCGGGTCGAGCTTGACCGCTCGCTCCAGCAGGCTGCGCGCCTCGGCGCGGTTGCCCGCGCCGCGCGCGGTGCTGGCCTGCTCGGACAGCAGCCAGTACGTGGCGCTGTTCTGCGCGCTGCGGTAGCGGCCGCCGGCACCACGCTTGGCGGCCTGGTCGAGGAAATCCAGGGCCTCGGCAAACTTCTCCTGCTTGAGGCGCAGCACGCCCATGCCGCCGAGCGCGTCTGCGTCGCCGGGGCGCTCCTGCAGCGCGGCCTGGAACCGGTCGCCGGCGCGTTCGAGGTCGCCGGCATCCATGGCATCGAAGCCTTGTTGCACGATCTGGCGCACGGGGTTGCCAGCGGCGCCTGCCGCTTGCGTGGCTTGCTGCTGTTGCTGCTGGGCCTTGACCGCATCAAGCTTGGCGCGGATGGTGGCGTCGTCGGGATGGCTTGCCAGCCAGGCCTGGTACAGCGGCGCATCCGCCGGGCGGCCGCCCAGCCAGGTCAGCGCCCGCCGCCAGCTCTCGCTGGCCTGAGCAGCTACGTCACTGCTTTTAGACAGCGCCTCCAGCTGGCGAATGCCGTCGCGGCGCGTGGACTCGCGATAGGTCAGGTGCTGCGCCAGCGCGAGCTGCGCGCGGTTGTCCGACGGATTGGCACGGGCCAGTTGCTCCAGGCCCTTGCGGGCTTCATCCCAGCCCTGCGCCGTGCCGCCCAGCGTCTGGTAGTACTCCAGCGCCAGGTTGCCTTGCGGCACCGCGCCGCCCGCGGCTTGCTGATAGCGCTTGACCGCTTCCTCGCTCTGGCCGCTGCGCGCCAGCTGGCGCGCCTGCTCGACCTGCCGGGTCGCGCCGCCGCTGCTGATCACCTGCGTGAGGCGCGCCACCAGCGGGGAGTTGGGCTGGGCCTTCTTCAGGCGCTCCAGGTAGGTGCGCGCGCCATCGGGGCGGCCCGCCTCGGCTTCGGCCACGCCCATGCCATACAGGGCTTCCGGCTGGGCCGGATTCAGGCGCAGGATCTTCTGCCACGCTTCGGCAGCGCGGTCGCTGCGGCCGCGTTCCTGCCAGTACTTGCCCTGGTCCACCAACAGCTTGACCGGGTCTTCCTGCGCCGTGGCGGCCGCGGCGAACGCCGTCAGCAGGCTCAGCACCAGCGTCTTGGCACGCAGGCCCTTGCCGCGCGCGGTGTCCGCAACAATGTGCTGCCCGCTCGCCGAGCGGGGGGTGTTCGCGCGTCCGTTCATGGCCGGGCGCTTGCGGTTCGACATGTCTTCTCCCACTCCAGCTCCAGTTGCCCCGAAGGCGCGAACCGGTAGCGGCCTTCGGCAAAGCCGAGGCCGAATAATCCCAATACGGTGTCGTAGTACGTGGCGGCGGATTTGCCCGTGGCCGAGTCGATCATCGTCTCCGCCCGGGTGCGCTGCACCGCGGCCGCCGGCGATCCAGCCGCCTGCAGGAACGGCACCAGTGCGGCGGAGAAGCCCGCCGGGCCGTCGCCGTCCACTGCGCCGCTGTCGGCGTGCATGCGCTCGGGCGGCGCGGCGCGTCCCGCCATGCGCTGCGCCTGCGGCGCCAGTGCCTTCATCAGCATGCGGCCAGCAGCGTCACCGCGCGGTGTCACGCCGGCCCACAGGTAGACGCGGATGGCGTCATAGCTGCTGACGTCGCCCTTGTCCGGGTCGGTGAGAAAACCGGTGCCGGCCGCGTCGCTGCGGTAGGCCGACCAGTCGGGCACGATGCCCTGTTTGGCCACTGCGTCGACCAGCTTGCCGGCCTGCGTGGCGAGCGTGCCCCACGGGCCGGACGGCTCGACAGCGGCCAGGCGGCGCAGCAACGGCACCGGCAGGTAGCTGGCGTTGAGGCGCCACTGGCGCGGGCCATCGGCATTGCCTTGGACAAAGCCCTGCGGCGCCGGCAACAGCATGGTGCCAAAGCCGGGCAGCGACACCACCTCTTGCTTGGCCACCAGCTTGAGCAGCGCGCGCGCCTGCTCGCCATAACGCGGCTGCTTCCACAACCGTGCAGCTTCAAGCAGCGCGAAGGCGAACCACAGGTCGGCATCCGATGCGGGGTTGGCATCGATCACGCCCCACGAGCCGTCGGCCCGGTGGCCCCACTGCCAGGCGGGCAGCTTGTCCTGCAGGTTGCCCGCGCCGAGGTTGGCAACGCTCCATTGCCACAGGCGGTCGAAGGTAGCGCGGTCGTTGGCCATCAGGGCGAACACCATGCCGTAGGACTGGCCCTCGGAGGTGCTTTGCTGCTCCTTGGTGGACGGGTCGAGCACGCGGCCGTCGGCCTGCACGAAGCGGGACAGGAACTGCTGGTACAGCGGCCACGCACAGGCAGCCTGCGGCGATGCCTTCGGCGCTGCGGCATGCGCCAGCGCGGGCCAGCCACCCAGCACCCCGAGCGCGCCCAGGCCGGGCAAGCCCGCGATCCATCGGCGGCGTGTGCGGTTCACGCTCACTTGTGTTCCCCCAGCTTGCGGCGCGCGGCGCGCGCCCGCAGCGACAGATACATCAACACCGCCAGCAGCAGCGCAGCGCCGCCGATCATCAGCACCATGACAAGGGGGCGCTGCGATAGCCACCACTGCACATAGGTCCAGGGCGGCAGCTGGCCCACGTGGTAGTTCTGCTGTGCCGCCAGGCTGTCGATCTCTTTGCCGCGCACCAGCGCCAGGCTGCCTTGCACCTTCGTGACCCGGTCGGGATCGAGCAGCACCTCGGTCACGGTCTGCAGGCCCTGCGGCGCGTTGCTGGTGACGGCCACCACACTGCGCCCGGACGCCAGTGGCGACTCGAAGGCGCTTAGCGCGGCATCGGTGCTGGCGCTGCTGATCGACATGCGCGTCTCGACCGGGTGGTTGCGCGTGCCATCCGCGCCGTTCCACCAGCCCGTCACGGCGGAGACCAGATCGGTCAGCGCAAAGCGCTTTTCATTGCCGGCCAGCGTGACCGGCATGCGCTCGGCCCATTGCGTGAAGAGCGGCTGGCTCTGCGTGGTGCCGATCACCAGCAGGTCGCGCGCGGCCTGCTTGTCGACCTGCGCGGCGCCGCTCACGGCCACTCCGGTGGCGGGATAGCCGGTGGACTCGCCCATGCGCCCCATCAGCGTGAGGTAAGTCGAGTAGTCCTCGGCAGCGGGCTTGTCCGGCAGGATGACCGCGGTCTCGGAGAGGTCGGCCATGCGCGTGAAGGGGAAGCCACTGTTGCCAAACACCGCCAGGTCAGGCAGCGCGATAAAGTGCGGCAGGCCGGTGATGTTGATGGTCGAGTCCGGGTCGATCGCGCCCTTGACGTTGTCCAGCATCACGTCCTTGCACGCGCCCTGCTTGAGGTAGTCGTAGTAGAAATGGAACTGCAGCTGCGACTGCGCGGGCAGCATGAACAGCGGCAGCGCGATGCGCTCGTCGACCGGCACCGAGCCATCCGGCAGCACCTTGGCCAGCAACTGGCTGGCACGGCCCTCCTGGTTCTTGACCGAGCGCAGCGCGTAGGCGCGCAGGAACTGGTTGCTCACGCTGATGTTGAGGGTGGACTTGTCCACCACCGGGCGCGGCGTATAGCGGTACTTCAGGTCGATCGGGATGCCCTTGCTGCGCCAGCCGAACAGGTCGGGCGGCAGCCGGAAATTCACCCGCACCAGGTCCGGGTTGTAGCCCGAGACATTGAGGTCGCGCACTTCGGCTAGCTCGCCGAAGCGCACCGGGCGGTCGCTGCGGATCCAGTTGGGCGCGTCGTAGGGCACGCGCGGCGCCACGTCGTCGAGCTTGTTGATGGTGGCGCTCTGCCCGGACAACGCGCGCGCGCCGAGCGTGAGCGCCTGCGCCGCGGTCTTGAGCTCGGCGCTGTCGCGGCCCATCACCAGCAGCAGCTTGCCGTTCGCATCGCCCGGATTCGGCACCACCGCGATCGACGGCCCGCCGATGGCGGGCACCTGCACGCCGGCGGGCTTTTCCTCGTTGGTGACGAACACCACCGCATTGCCGGTAGCCGGTACCTGGTTGAGCGTGGCGGCAAACGACGCACCGCGATAGCCGGCCAGCGCGCCGAACCATGACGAGACCGTGCCCGCGGCTTCCAGCGTAGCCGTCGACGGCGCACCAGCGAACACAAAGGGCAGCCTGAGGCGGCTAACGTCACGGCGATCGAAGAACGGCAGCGGCAGCAGCGCCAGGTCGTTGGCCAGCGCCACCGGCGTAAGCGTGAGCTCCAGCACGCTGCTGTTGCCAACGGTGGCCCACAGGCTGGAGTGGAAGGGATCTTCGCAATCGGTGGTGTAGTGGCCGATCAGCTGCAGGTTGAGGCGGTTGAACTCGGTGATCAGCCGCGGCTCGATCGGCACATCGCGCTCCAGGCTGGTGCCCGCGGTGTCCTTGGGCACCGGCACGGCGCCGGCAACCTCGCCGTTGACCATCACGTTGATATGCGACAGCGCCGGTATCAGCGCGGGCGAATACGTGTAACGCAATTTCAGGCGCGCGCCAGTCACGACCTCGTCGGCGCGGATCGAGAACGGCACGCCGTTGATGGCGTCCACGCCGCGCAACTGGAACGGCGCGGTGGCACCCAGCTGCTTGAGCGTGAGCTGCACGGTGCGCGCGCCGCTGCGGGGCGCTGCGGCGGCGGCCTGCGCCGCCACCCCGGCGGGCGACTGCGCGGCGACCGCGTCGCGCGTGGTGTCGGGCACGCCGGCGCGCTGGGCGCCGGCCGGGGTCACCGTCAGCATGGCGAGCGCGAGCAATGCGCTAAGGCGGGTCGCGGCGGGCAGGCGCGCGGTGCGGTGCGCGGTTGAGCGCGCAGGCGTGCGATCGGTCAGGCGTGGTGTCTTGGTCAAACGCATTCTCTGTCTTTTTGCCAGTGGTCCGGTGCGTGTTCAAGCCGCGACCCGAACCGTTGCGGGACGCGGCGCTGGGCCGACGAGGCCGATCAACGGGTGGAAGCGCCAGGTTCTGGACGGCGCAACAATTGGCGCATCTCGCGCCCAAGGTGGAACATCACGTTATGGAAGCCAAGCAGGCCAATGCGCAGGATCTGGCCGGCGGCCAGCCCCGGGGCATCCGGCCGCTTGCGGCCCCACGAATCGATCCACGCGTCGGCTCGCGCAAAGGTGCACTGCACGAAAGCCATCTCCTCGCGCGGGCTCATTTCCGCCAGCTCCAGGCCGGTGTGCGTGTCGCCCTGGAACACCACCTTGGCGGGGAACATGTGCTCGTCGTTCTGCAGGTAGAGCGAGATCTGCACCTGCTCGCCCACGGCGGCCTTCATGCCCGGCGGCAGCCGCATGCCGATGCCGCCCTCGGCGAAGTCGATGGTCTCGCACACCAGCGTGCGGCCATCGGGAAAGTGCAGCGTGGCGGGCAGCTTCATCGCCACGCGGTGCGCCACGCGGATCTGGCGCGTCTCGCTGGCGACCGCAATCGAGGCGCCGAGGATGATCAGGTTGTAGAACGTCCAGATCAGGTTGAGCACCACCGTGGTGGCCTCGAACTGGTTCCACAGGAACAGCCGCAGGAAGCCCACCACCACGCCCAGCAAGTTGAACAGCAGCAGCACCAGGTAAGGCCGCGAGATCACCCAGTCGAAGTAGGCTTCCTCGATCACGCCGCCCTTGGGCGTCACGTTGAACTTGCCGGCCGCGGGATTGACGAACGCCACCAGCACAGGCCGCATGATGTACCACGCCAGCACGGATTCGTAGACTTCGTTCCAGAACGAATGGCGGAACTTGCCCTGGATGCGTGAGTTGGTCATGTTCGCGTGCAACAGGTGCGGCAGCGCGAAGGTGGCGATGGTCAGCGCCGGGGCCTGGATCACGTGGGCGCCGAACAGCAGGTACGCCAGCGGCGCCGTCAGGAACACCAGCCGCGGCAAGCCGTAGAAGAAGTGCAGCATGGCATTGAGGTAGCACAGCCGCTGCGGGATCGACAGGCCCGGCCCGAACAGCGGGTTGTCCACCCGGCAGATCTGCGCCATGCCCCGGGCCCAGCGAATGCGCTGCCCGACGTGGCCGGAGAGGCTTTCCGTGGCCAGCCCCGCGGCCTGGGGGATCGCCAGGTAGGCGGTGCCATAGCCCTTGCGGTGCAGCTTGAGCGCGGTGTGCGCGTCCTCGGTCACGGTTTCCACCGCGATGCCGCCCACTTCCAGCAGCGGCGCGCGGCGGATCACGGCGCACGA